>CAJWDO010000175.1 GCA_913031555.1 uncultured Alphaproteobacteria bacterium
CTGTCGCGCGCCTCGATCAAAATGCCGCCCCGGAAATCAATGCCAAGATTCAAACCGACAAGCGAGAACAACGCCACAGAGGCAGCCACGAGAAGCGCCGAAAAGACAATCGCCGGCCTGCGAAGGCGCAGGAAATCAATGCTGGTTTCGCTGGGAACTAGTTTCAGACGCATGTCTCGTCTCCCTACAGGACCAGCTGGCGCGGGCGCTTGCGCTCAAGCCAGATGATGATCAGCAAGCGTGTCACCATCACTGCGGTGAACAGCGACGTCGCGATACCGATTGACAGCGTTACCGCAAAACCCTTGATCGGACCCGATCCGAATATATACAGGAAAAGCGCGGCGAAAAGGGTCGTCAGGTTGGAATCGATGATTGTCGAGATGGCGCGCTTGTACCCGCCCTCAATGGCCGCCATCACGCTTCGACCCCGCCGCAATTCCTCGCGTATTCGCTCGAATACCAGCACGTTGGCATCGACCGCCATGCCCATGGTCAGGACGATGCCGGCGATCCCCGGCAATGTCAGTGTCGCCTGAATGGCCGACAGCGCACCAAGTATCAGGATCACATTCACCGCCAGCGCGATATCCGCCAACAAGCCGAAGAGGCCATAACTGACAATCATATAAACAATAACAAGAGCCAACCCGACCATGGCCGCGATCTGCCCTGCTGCGACCGAGTCCGCGCCAAGGCCGGGGCCGATGGAGCGTTCCTCCATCACAATCAGCGGCGCCGGCAACGCGCCCGCGCGCAGGATCAGCGCCAGTTCATTTGTCTCGGCGACGGAAAAATTGCCGGTTATCTGGCCACTGCCAAAAATCTGTGACTGGATGGTCGGTGCGGACACAACTTTGCCATCCAGAATGATGGCAAAGGGACGCCCTATATTCGCGCCGGTTACGCGGCCAAACCGTTTCGCACCGGTGGCGTTCAGGGTGAAACTGACCGCCGGCCGGTTGTTTTGGTCGAAACTCGCTTGCGCGGTATCCAGCAACTCGCCACTGACCATGACCCTCTTTTCGATGACATAGAATTGCCCGTCATCGGAATCACTTGGCAGCAGTACCGAACCTGGCGGTGTCCGCCCACGATCCATCGCCTCCTGCGCCGTCATTGACGGGTCGACAAGCTGGAATGTCAGCTTCGCCGTGCGGCCAAGCAGACGTTTTATTTCTTCGGGATCATCAACACCGGGAAGCTGCACCAGGATACGCTCCGCGCCCTGCCTTTGAATAACAGGCTCTTTCGTGCCGTCGGGATCGATTCGCCGCCGGATGATTTCCATCGATTGTTCAAGCGTCTGTGTCCGCAGGGTTGTCAGGCCGATCTCATTGAACGCGATGCGGTAATCAGGCGACTCATCCACAATGTCAAAATCACGGTTGAAGTCAGCGAAAATCTGCTTTGCAGCCGCACTGTCATCGGTCTTGCGAAGCTGTACCCGCACCTCATCATCACTTACATCAAGGCCGCTGAACCTGATTTTCCGGGCACGGAACTCCTGGCGTATTGTCTCGGCAATGGCTTCGAGACGCTCTTGCGCCACAACATCCATTTCGACACGCAGAAGCAGATGCGACCCGCCCTGAAGGTCAAGCCCGAGATTGATCTTCTGGCCGGGCAGGAAACCGCCGCCAGTATCATCGTTCCCCGGCATCAGGTTTGGCGCCGCATACACGATGCCAAGAACCGTGATCAGGATCACGACAAGCTTTTTCCAAGCTTCAAACTGTAGCATGGCAGCAGGCTTTCTTCAGATGGATGCGTGCCGCGGCATCACCACGGCACCATCACGTCATTTATGACTTGGCTTCGGTCTTGCCACGCACATCGGCGATCATTGTGCGAACAACATTGACCTTCACGTCCTTGGCAATTTCAACCTCGATCGTCTCGCTGTCGTCGATGGCCTTGATGATGGTCCCTGTCAGACCGCCATTGGTCACGATCTTGTCGCCGCGTTTCAGCTCCGAAAGCATTGCCTTGTGCTGCTTGGCGCGCTTTTGTTGCGGACGGATCAGCAGGAAATAGAAGATGACCATCACGAGGATGATCGGCATCAGCCCGAGGCCACCTTCGGCAAAACCGCCGGACTGGGCAAAAGCTGGGGATATAAGCATGGCGTTTCAACTCCGGACTGTGCTCAAACTCTTTGGTCCCGCACCATAAACACCAAGATGCGGTTGAGCAATGATCAACGCCACCTCCCTGCACGAAATCTATGCAGGATGGACTGCAAAATCACCATTGCGGGAGTTGTTAGGCGCCGCCAGCCCTGATAGATTTCCGCGATGACCGATGAAGATACCGATTCCGAGTTCCTGCATCATCTTGCGCGCATCGCCGATGCTCTCGAAAAACACAGCCCCACAGACCCGACCGCAGCGGATGTGGAGCCGGCTGATGCCTATGTATGGAACAGTTCACACCGCCGGCTTGTCGCCATCGCCAAAGTCAACCGGGTTGATCTGCGACTCCTGTGCGGGGTTGATCACCAGCGTGACAGCCTGTTGTCCAATACCATTGCCTTTGTTCGTGGCTTTGCGGCCAATAACGCCTTGTTGTGGGGCGCACGGGGCACCGGCAAATCATCTCTGGTCAAGGCCGTCCATGGCACCGTGACCGAACGCGGGATGGATTGCGCGCTTGTCGAGGTGCATCGTGAGGATATTGCCGATCTGCCCTTCCTGATGAGCTACCTGTCACAGCTGGGTCGCCGATTCATAGTCTTCACCGACGATCTGACCTTCGACCATGGCGACAGCAGCTACAAATCGCTGAAGGCGGCACTTGATGGCGGGGTTGAAGGGCGGCCGGACAATGTCATTTTCTACGCCACCTCAAACCGGCGGCACCTGATGCCACGCCAGATGATTGAAAATGAACGCTCAACCGCGATCAACCCGTCGGAAAGCGTCGAGGAAAGCGTCTCGCTGTCCGACCGTTTCGGCCTTTGGGTCGGGTTCCATTCGATTGACCAGGACACCTTCTTTGCGATTGTTGACGGGTATGTCGCGCATTTCGGGATCAATACCAGCAATGTAGATGTCCACCGCGAGGCACTTGCATGGTCAATGGAGCGGGGATCACGCTCGGGCCGCGTGGCGTGGCAGTTCATTGTCGATCTGGCGGCACGCACCGAGACAGACCTGGCTGGTAAGCGCTAGGCAGGCGGCCGACCTCAAGCGATCAGTGTGCGGGGATCTATCGGCTTGCGCGAACGGCGGATTTCGAAATGCAATTGCGGTGAATCGACCTTGCCTGTCTGCCCAACCGTCGCAATCTTCTGGCCGACATCGATGACATCCCCCTCCTTCACCATGACCTCGCCAAGATGCGCATAGGCGGTGATGATCCCGCCATCATGCTTGACAAGGATCAGGGTTCCGAAGGATTTGATCTCACGCCCGACAAAGGCCACCGTGCCGCGTGCCGCCGCCCGGACATCGGTTCCCGCCCGGGCCGCGATATTGACACCGTCATTATGGACGCCTCGGGCCGCCGGGCCGAATTCGGCAACAATCTCGCCCTCCATCGGCCAGCGAAACGCGCCTGTGCCGGACGGCGCGACAAAGCGTTTTCTGACTGCCGGTGTGGCCGCTGGCACCGGTGGTGGCACTGCTGTCGCTGCTGCCGCAACCGTGGTTGCCTCGGGTGCCACATCAAGAACCGAAAAATCAAGCCTGTCGGGTAGAATCAGTCGCTGGCCCACCTCAAGGGTGAACGGCGGCTTGACGCCATTCGCCTCGGCAAGCTGATACTGGCTGACGGCATAACGCTGGGACAACGAATAGATCGAATCCTCGGGCCCGACAACATGCGTTCGCGGTGGTGTCAGCCGCAAGACCTGGCCGACCGCCACCGCATAGGGAGGGCCGATCTGATTGTCGCGGATGATTGATGTTGGCGGCACGTTATAGCGTGCCGCAATGGCGTAGATATTGTCACCGTCGCGCACCGTGACGCGTCCATCGGACGGAATGGCCTCGCGCGGTTGGCGGAGCGGTGCCACAAGAAGCGGTGCCGGTGTGTCCCGTGTAAGCGAAAGGTTCGGTGTCTTGCATCCTGCGAGCGGCACCAGAGCCGTCAGAAGCGACATTGTCGCGAGCCACCGGAGGCTGTCATGCCGCAGCGCCATCCTCTAGCCCTCTACCAACGGAACGAATTTCACGGGAAGCAGCTCCTCTTTCTCGAAACCGGTCTCTGTCCGGCGGACCGTCACCAGTGCCTGTGCACGGTCACGACCTTCGGGTGCCACCATGATGCCGCCAGTTTTCAATTGATTCAACAGTGCTTCGGGAATTGAGGCAGGCGCGCAGGTCAGAATGATCCTGTCGAACGGCGCACCTTCCGGCCAGCCGCGGGAACCATCGCCCACTTTCGTGGTGATATTGGCAATTCTCAACCTGCGGAACTGCGTTTC
>CAJWDO010000176.1 GCA_913031555.1 uncultured Alphaproteobacteria bacterium
GGAAGGCAAGCTTGATCAGTGACCGCCCGCCAGCCGAGCTGCCGAACAGCGAGCCGAGAACAAGATACGGAAAGATGGTGTTCAGGATAATGTCCATGAACCTGCCAAGCAGGCCGGAGGAATTGTTCACCAGAATGTCATGCACGCGCGGCCGCCCGTCAGCCAGCATGCGCGGCTCGCCGGCAAGTTTCGTCATCAGGTATTTGTTGATGTCGTCGGGGCCGTGGAAATACCAGACGAGAACGGTGATGATGGTGTAGGCCGCGATCAGGATTGCGACCAGAACAAGCGGCAGGCCCCAGACCTTGATGTTGTAGGACAGGAACACGACGATCGCGAGGCCGACAATCAGCACCAGCCAGCCGCCGGTATTGTTGACGCATTTCGGGTCGTCGATGGTGGTCGGCGCCTTCATTCCCAGCAGCTCGGCAAGCTCACGTTCGGCCTTCAGGCTTTCCTCGATCAGGCGCGCCCGGTCGCCGGTGAATTGGTCGATCAGGCAGATGGCCTCGATCTCGACGAAATAGGTGATCGAGATGGTGGCCGCCATCAGCACCAGTGCCAGATCCATGAACAGGCCAAATCGGCGTCGCCAGACCGACGCCTCGGCCCAGCTTCGCCACATCGAATGTTTGAGCGCGACAATCAGCATCATCAGCGCGAAAAAGGCGGGATAAAACCATTCAAAGGGGAATTTGCGGAAGGTCATTCCCTGCACGCCGGTCAATGAGGCGGCAAGGTCGTCATAGCCGGGAATGCCCGGGGTCATGTTGATCAGCCCGATGGTGACCATCGCCACCGTGAGCCAATAGACCAGCTTCATGCCAAAATCCTGATCGGCCGGTGATTTCTGGCTGCTGTCGGCCATGCGCTGGTGCCCCGTTACCTAAATAAAAAGGCGCCGGCAGACCTGCCGGCGCCGCTGTGTCGAGACAGTTATTTTGCGCAGGCCGGAATGCTGTAACCAGCTTCCTCCCATGCCGCTGTCGCGCCGGGATGGTACTTCAGCGGGTTCAGGCCACACATGTCGGTCAGGGCGACATCGGTCTCGCCATGCCAGGAATTCGGCATGAACGGGGCCTTTGCGTGATAGACATCCTTAAGGCCGTCAAGAAACGCCTTTGTCAGTGCCTTGGCAGTGTCGAAATCCATCGAGCTGTTGACGATCTCGCCGCCAACTGTGCCGGGGCAGCGGAAATTGTCATCCTCGGAATTCACGGACACACCGCTTTTCCAGCCCATATCGGTGATCGGAAGGGTCACGGCGACGGTGCCGGGGCGCTTGGTGAACTTCCCAAAGGCTTCACCTTCGAAAGTTTCCTTCGGCATTGACCACATTGTCATGTTGCCGGATGCAAGGGCAGCCGTCATCCGACCATCGGGGAAGCTGACGGGAAGAACAAAGGCGTTTGCCGAACCATCCTGGATGGTCTTCACGGCCTGGCCCCAGTTCACCTGCACGCCGGTATAGTCCTTCTTTTCCTCAAGGCCGGTGACCAGTCTTACAAGGTCGCGGGCGTTGGTCAGCGCCGCGCCGCGTGGCGGGCCGTTGAAGATCCGCGCGCCATTGATGCCGTCATAGCCTGGGAAATTGCTGCTGTCGTAGGCGTAGAGTGACTGGCAGGCGATCCGGTAGGTGTAGAGCACCCGAAGATTGCCAGTCAATTCTGCACCTTTTTCCTTGCCAACCTTGGCATAGGGGCCGACTGCGCGCGACATCAGGAATGGCAGAACAAACGGCGCCGCGGCGATGTCGGTCTTGCCCTCGGCAACATTCTGCACGGAATTGGTGAGTGTTTGACCAGTGCTGACCTGAATGTCAGCCACATTGTATTTGGCGGCGACCTCTGACAGCGACAGCACTGATACGCCGGGCGCGCTTCCCGGTGATGCCGTCTCGGCGGTCAAGTTAACTTGGGCCTGTGCCGACATGGCGAGGCCGATCATGGCGGCGGCGCCGGTCACTGCAAAAAACTTCGACATAAATCCCTCCCTGGAGTGTCCGGTTCTTTCCGGACGTTTTGCTGGCATGCCTGTTCACAACAGGCGTTGTCGCGGACATGTTGACTGGTGATGAACCGTTACGCAAGCCTGCTGTTAAAGGCTATGCGAGAGGCACCAGACGCAGGTCGAATTCGGCCAGCAGGAACGGCTCCTTCACACTGCCACTCAGCTCATAGCCGTTGGGGAAAAACTCGGGTGGGTGTGGTGCGTACTTCATGACCAGATCACCGCGCACACCGAACACCGTATCCTGATCGAGATAAGGATCGTCATCGGGGAAGATCTCGGTCACCAGCGGCCGGAATCCGGCTGCCTTGACGATGTAGTGGAGATGCGATGGCCGCCAGGGGTGGCGGCCGGTGGCGCGCAGGATATCGCCAACAGGCCCGTCGGTCGGCACAGTGTAGCTGACAGGCTTCACAGTGGAAAAGCCGTAACGCCCATCGGGGCCTGTTGTCTGGATGCCGTGGAAGGAAAAGGTGTCCTGTTCTTCATCCTGGCTTGAATAGAGGCCGTTCGGCGCGGTCTGCCAGATATCGATCTCGGCCCCCGCGATCGGGTTGCCGGCGGTATCGGTGACGGTGCCGCAGGCGACCAGCACCTCGCCGTCATAATGGCGCTTCATATCGCCGCCAAAGGGCAGTGACGGTGACCCGGAAATATGGAATGGCCCCAGCACGCTCGAGGAAGTTCCCTCGGTGCCGGAATGCAGCATGTCGACAAGTGAGGACAGCCCCAGAACGTCTGACAGCAACACGAATTCATGCCGCGTCTCGTTGGAAATCCGGCCCGCCGCCTCAAGGAATTTGATCCCCTGCCGCCATTCATCATGGGTCAGGTTCACGTCCCTCGCAAAGGCATGAAGATGTGTGGCAAGGCTCTTCATGACCTCGCGCATGCGTGGGTCGGTGTCAGCACCGAAATATTTCATGAAGACGTCAGTGATGTTGTCGGCGGTGACGTTGCGCATTGTAAATCTCCCGTGCCGTGCCGTGTCGCTGATCTGTGCCGGCAACCGGTGTCAAGATTAGGCAAGCCCGTGGCCGCAAGCCAGCATTAATCTGCCGGCGGGAACGTCATGCCCCATGGCTTGCCATGATGGCCTGTTGCCGTCGCCCCGTGGCATGGCTAGACTCCGGTCTTTGCCAAGTGGGTTATATGATGCTGATTCTCTATCACGGTGCCAATTCCGTCTGTTCCATCAAGGTGCGGATCGTCCTGGCGGAAAAAGCGCTGGTGTGGGAGGGACGGCATATCGACCTGCCGAAGGGTGAACAGTTTCATCCCGATTTTCTGAAGGTCAATCCGCGTGCCATCGTGCCGGTACTTGACCATGACGGCGTGCTGATCCACGAATCCAGCGTCATCAGTGAATATCTCGACGGGCTGTCTGCACATAACAGGCTGCTGCCAACCGATGCCGTCGCGCAGGCGCGCACGCGAATCTGGGGGCTGAACACGCTTGAATATCATGACAGCGTGAACACGCTGACCTTCTCCAGCTACCAACGGCAGATGCTGCTGGCGAAATCACCCGAGGAGTTGCAGGCGCGCTGGGATGCGATGCCGGACAAGATCAGGGTGCGCAAGACGCTTGATCTGATGGCGCATGGCGCGCAGTCCGACTATGTGCCGGTGGCGCTGTCACGGCTGCAGCGCATGTGCGCCGAGATGGAGGAGTCGCTGGCCTCGCATGACTGGCTGATGGGCACCGATTACGGCCTCGCCGACGCGCTGCTCACCGCCTATTTCTTCCGGATCGACTGCATCGGGCTGGCACCATTGTGGGAGTCGCGGTTCCCACGTGTGAAGGGCTGGTATCGGCGGGTCTGTGAACGTCCCTCGCTGGCGGCGGCGACAGCCCCGTGGCTTGACACGGCGGCGATTGACAGGATCCGGCAGATTGGCCGCAAGACCTTTATCGAGGATGCCGATTTCCCGGAGTATCTCTGAATCCGGATTGTCGCCGAGTGCGGCGGCTTACTTCCACTTGATCGAGCATCCCATCGACGCGATCTGGTCGGCCGGGCCAGCGCCTGTCCGCGCCACCTGCCGCATCGCTGTCAGCAATTCGGCCGAACGGTTGTCGGCATCGCCGCGGGCGGCATCATCCAGCCGGCCGCGATATTGCAGCTCGCCCTTTGCGTTCAGGCCAAAAAAGTCGGGCGTGCAGATGGCGCCCCAGGCGCGCGCCACCTCCTGCGTGTTGTCGACAAGATAGGGAAAACCGAACCCGTGCCGGGCCGCGAAGTCGCGCATCTTTGGCGGGCTGTCATCGGGATATGAGGCGAAATTGTTCGGCATTATGGCGACGGTGTTGATGCCGGCCTCCCGCAGTGCCGCCGCATCGGCGACGAGCCTGTCAATCAAGGCTTTGACATAGGGGCAGTGATTGCAGATGAAGGCGACGAGAAGA
>CAJWDO010000177.1 GCA_913031555.1 uncultured Alphaproteobacteria bacterium
TCTACACTCTCTAGACTAATATTCTGCTCGGAGGAAGCGAGAGATGAAGGCGCTTGTGGTAATCGACCCGCAGAATGATTTCTGCCCCGGCGGCGCCCTTGCCGTTGCCGAGGGTGACAGCATCATGCAGCCGATCAACGAGATGATGGGCGCGTTCGATCTTGTCATCCTGACCCAGGACTGGCATCCGCAGGGCCATTCCAGCTTTGCCTCGTCGCATGGCGGCGCGGCGCCTTTCAGCCTGACAGACATGCCCTATGGGCCGCAGGTATTGTGGCCTGACCATTGTATTCAGGGAAGTGACGGCGCGGCGTTTCACCCGGCGCTGGACACGGTGCGCGCCGATGCGGTGATCCGCAAGGGCAGCAATCCGGCGGTCGATTCCTATTCGGCCTTTTTCGAGAATGACAAGGCGACGGCGACGGGGCTTGCGGGACTGCTTCGTGACCGTGGCTGCGAGGATCTGACGATGGTCGGGCTGGCGACGGATTACTGCGTTGCCTGGTCGGCGCTGGATGGCGTGGCGAACGGCTTTCGTGTCGAGGTCAGACTGCCGGCCTGCCGCGCAATCAACCTTGACGGATCGCTCGACAAGTCTCTTGCCGATATGCGTGCAGCCGGCGTCACGCTGATGGCCTGAAGCCTGGTGGAGGATAATATGAATGACGCAAGGAAATCGGACGGATCTGACAGCGACGGTGAGACGCGCTCACCGCTGGCAAGTCTTGTCATCACCTTTGTGTCTGGCGCGTTGATCGGGGCAGGCCTCTATTGGGCTGCTGGCGATCTGTGGTCTGCACCTTCAAAGGGCGGCATGGATCATAGCAGTATGGCAAACGGGGGCATGGCGAATGGCGAGATGGCGAATGGTGGCATGCCGCACGAGCATGGAATGCTGCCGGTCGATGACTGGGCGAACCCGCCGACCATCGCCGCCAGGATTTTCAAGGATCCGGAAAGTGGCTGGAACCTGCATGTGATGACAACGAATTTCACCTTCAACGCGGCGGCAGCCGGCTACGACAATGTCGAGGGTGAAGGTCATGCCCATATCTATGTGAATGGCGACAAGCTGGGGCGGCTCTATGGTGACTGGTACCATATCGGCGGGTTGTCGGCGGGACAGCACCATGTGAAAGTGTCGCTGAACGCGAATGACCACAGCGCGCTGCACCGCAATGGAAAGGAGCTTGCCGCGCATGTGATGATCACCGTCGAGTGATCAATTTCCGGTTATCGTAGGGCGCTCACATCCCGTCCCGTGTCAGGGCTTTTTCGGAAAGGCCATCTCCGGACTGTAGCTGGCAAATGAGTCGAGTGTCTGGCGGTTGCATTGGTCCTGCCGGTCGGTGCCGGGCCGGACCGCGGTGACGACCGGAAAGCTTGCCCGGTACCCGGCGGTACGTTCATTGTCTTCCATGGCGATGGTCGCGATGCCGGCGACAATGCCGCCCTGGCGTTCGACCAGGCGGATTGCCCCGTCCATCGTGCCACCTGTCTCGACCCACTGGTCAACAAGCAGAACACGTGTGCCGCTGGCGAAGGCCGGGGTACGCATTTCCATATCCTGTGTGCGGCCCGAATAGTTGGTGAAGGACACGGCGTCGGTATCGACACACAGCTTGCCGGCCTTGCGGATGGGCAGAAACCCGACACTGATCCGCGTGGCGATGGCAGCGCCAAGGACAAAACCCATGGCATCAAGTCCTGCTACGACGTCGCATTCGACACCTTCAAGCTCGGCGATGAGATCATCGAGGAGCTGCGTAAAGGCTTCACCGTTGATGTAGATCGAGGTGGGATCGAGCCAGGCGAATTTATCGCCCTTGGTGTTTGGCGACATGATATCGAGATACCAGCGGTCAGCTTTCATGTCTGTCATGATGTTGTTCCCATTTCACGGCAAATGGCGACAAGGCGCGTCAGACGCGCCGGGTCGACGCTGTAGAAATCATCCTCGATGTTAATTCCGGTCGCGACCATAAAACAATCAACCATGCCATAATCATGCGCATTCTCGGGCGTGATCCCGGAAGCAAGGGCAATCGGCCGGTTGGGAAGCGAGTGGCGAAACTGGTCCAGCTTGCCGATATCGGCTGATTTGCCGGTGGCAATGCCGGATGTCGTCACCACATCCATATAGCCGCCGGCGATGGCCGCCGCGTTCGCATGGTGCCGCGGGTCGACGCGGCGTTGTTTCTTGAAGGCGGTGCCGCCGAAATAAAGACCGTTCCAGCCGCAATTTCGACGGGTGGCGGCGATCTCCTCGGCCTCGGGCTGGTTGTCACCACGTTCGTCAATGCGCGCATCATCGGCCCAATAGGCGTCGATCGGCGTGCCGCGCGCGCCAAGCTCGGCAAGAATCGGAAAGGCTTTCAGACCTGTCACGGCCAGAAAATTCAGCCCGATCCAGAAATCCGGATATCGGGTGCGAATCACCTCGACAATGGGCAGGAAAGGATCAATCCCGAAATCATGATTGATCAGAAAACACCCCTTCAGGCCGGAATCGACGATGCGGTCGATATTGGCCGCAGTCGAGGCTTCATCAAGGACATGGATGACAGGCAGGATAACCGGGCCGGGACTGTCAAATCTGGCATGAAAATCAGTTCTTTGCATTTTAAAAACTCAGAGTGAATAAGCCATTGTGGCAGGTCGGAATTTGCGTCACCACGGTGCAAAATCAGCAGATGCAGTTAGGAGCCTGACGGGATAAATTACTTGCTCGCGCTTTACACAAGCCTAAATCTGCTCATGCTGGAAATCAACCGTCGACCAGCAGGGCGCGGTATTATCAAGGGAGTGAACAGATGAAACCTATCGAAAACCTTTTTGGCTCAAAACTGTCACGGCGCAAGGCGCTGACATATGGTGCGGCGACAGCGCTGTCGACCCCCTTCATTTCGCGGGCCTGGGCCGCGCCGACCGAGATCAACATGCTGGCCTGGTACGGCCATGGCGAGCCTGACATCGTTGCCGAATTCGAGGCAGCCAACAACGTCAAGTTCAAGCCGAAATATTATGCCGGCGGTGACAATATGCTGGGGCTGATCGCGCAGTCGCCCCCCGGCACCTATGACGTCATCCTGTCGGATGGCGAGTTCGTGCAGCAGTTGAACGCAGCCGGCTATATCGAGGAGATGAACGCTGCCGACTATCCGTTTGATGACATGCTCTATGAGGATTTCACCAAATTTCCTGGACATTGGAAGGACGGCAAGCTGTTTTCGATGATGGTACGTTTCGGCCATCTCGGGGTGTCCTACAACAAGAACGCCATCAGCGCCGAGGAGGCGATGAGCTATTCATGCTTCTGGAAGTCGGAAGTACAGGGGAAAGTCGGTCATTTCGACTGGCACCTGCCAAGCCTTGGCATGATCAGTCTGTATGAGGGCAATGGCGCCGGTCTGTGGGATCTGACTGGTGACCAGTGGAAGACCGTTCAGGACACAACGCTGTCCCTTCGCCCGCAGGTTGGTGGCTATTTCGACTATGGCGGAACCTTCAACTCGCTGAAAAATGGCGAGATGCTGGCGATGTGCGGTATCGGCGACTGGATCACCGGCGTTCTGGAAAAGGATGGCGCGCCCGTCGGATCTGTTGTGCCCAAGGAAGGCGGGATCCAGTGGACCGAGTCCTACTGTATCGGCAAGGACACCGACAAGGCCGACATCGTGAAGAAGTTCATCCAGTATATGCTGTCGGCTGACGGCCAGGTGAAATCGGCGCAGATGGCGGCCTATCCGGGCTTTGCCATCACCAAGAGCGGCCGCGCCAGGCTGAACGAGGTCGATCGTGCCGAGGCCGAGCGTACCGGTCAGGTCGACGGCATGTCGAACGATCCGATCACGCTGGTCAAGGAAGGCCGCATCCACTACCGGAACATTCCGGTTCAGCAGACGCTCGAGGACTGGAATGACTTCTGGTCCGAATACAAGAACGCCTGATTGGACCTCTTGAGTGTATCCAATACCTGAATGGAGGGCGGCGGTTTCCGCCGCCCGTCCTGCCGACCGGTTCCGCCATGGCACAGCCATTGCTGCGGTCAGCCGGCCGACAATGCCATGACAGCGGCTGACGCATCTGCAGGTGACAGCGCCGGCGGCAATGATGCTGACGCCATCGCCGCGGCATCCGCCGCGCGGCAATCCTCGATCTTCAAGCTGACATTCCGGTTGCCGATCATCCTGTGGCAGTCGCTGTTCTTCATTGGCCCGCTATGTTTCATGGTGGCGATGTCCTTCTTCATTGTCCGCAACTACCGGATGCAGGAAGCCTTCGTGACGAAGAACTGGCTCAAGATGCTGGGCCGGGACTATTTCTGGGACAGCTATTTCCTGACCTGGGGTCTGGCCGGTATTGGCACGTTCGTGACGATGATGGTGGCCTTCCCGGCCGCCTACACGCT
>CAJWDO010000178.1 GCA_913031555.1 uncultured Alphaproteobacteria bacterium
GAGATGTCTTCTGCTCTTCCAAAAGTGCCCTAACCTCAAGAGCATTCTTCTCGCATTTGTAACGAATAGCGTTGGAACGTACAAATTGGATGTGGTCTGTCATTCGAGCTATGAGCTTGCCATTGGGCACAAGATGATAGATGCGAGACCGTTCAAAGCTGGTTGTTTCCTTCCACTCAAGTAACTTCCGACCTTTTCTAACGTCCTCCCATTTTGTTTCATCGAAGTAGATTTTCTCTGGAAACCAGCTTTCAAAGGCTGCCATATCGATAAACCCTGCCGGGTCATTCGTCATTCTGGCACACTCAACATCTGCCTGAGCGGCATAATTAACGACGTTCAGGCTGGAGAAAATCAAAAAGGAAAATGCCATTTTTTTAACGTTACTGTTCATCAATCCAACCTCATCCTTGTGTTAAACCGTGATCGCTACTTTCATTCCAGATTAATTCCTGCTTTCGGCCCTCCGCAACCACAAGGATACGTCGTGTTTCTGACCGCCGGAAACAATAGATCCACCAAAAGCGGCCTGCTTACTTCGCAAGCGAGGCATTTTTCACGTTGCAAACGCATTTTCAAGCGGATAGTCGGGCATTATGGGCGGGAATTCGTGCAAAGGCCCTTGTCAGAACGGTCATCCCACCATTCACAGAGCCGGTGAGGCGCAGGGTGGCCAACGATTTGCCAAGGCGGGCCTGTTGCCCTAGCATGCCGCATGAACTTGATACGATTTACAGCCAACACCATCATCCTGGTTCTGGCATTTTGGGCCGTCTATGCCACCGTCACGGCGCTGTTCGGGGTGACGGTATATTTTCCCTTCCGGGTGGCCGACGCCGACAGCATCCCCGAACATCGCTGGCAGTCGGCGCGGCTGTCGGTGTTCGTGACCTTCGCCATTTACGCTGTCATCCACCTGATCAATGCAGTCGCGAGATCTACCCGATCCATTTCCTGAAGGTTTATCTTCTCTCGCTCACCGTCGTCGGGACAGTCGTTTTCATCAGGGCCGGCGTGCCGGTGCATGAATATGCCGTGCCGGTCTTCTTTGCGGCGTGCACGCTGATCCTGCACATCGCGTCACGGCCACGATTCAGGAAATATTTCGCCCGGAAATAGCCGGGTCCAGTAAGCCGGGGTCGGGACCAGAGGTTAAAGGCCGGGACCATAGATTAAGGACCGGGACCAGAGCGGGTGCCGCCACGCCCGTCCGTGATTTGCTGTTCTCGCCGTTCGGCGGTATGTAGGGGCAGACGATCAAAGGCCACCGCCATGACATCAACCACCGCATCCCGGCCGGGGATATCCTACCTGGCCATCATGGCCCTGCTGACCTCGATTGGCGCGCTGACGACAGACATCATGCTGCCGGCGCTTGGCGTCATCGGCCGTGATCTGGGCGTTGGCGACATCAACAACACGACACTGATCGTCACCGCCTTCTTCCTTGGCATGGCCATCGGCCAACTGGTCGTCGGGCCGCTCGCCGACAGTTATGGCCGTAAGCCGGTGGTGCTTGTCGGCTATGCGCTGTTCATCATTGGCTGCCTGCTGTCGATGGTTGCCGAAAGCTGGACCCTGATGGTGGTGGCGCGGATCTTTCAGGGCATCGCCGCCGCGGCGCCGCGCGTCATTGCCGTCGCCATCGTGCGCGATGAATATACCGGCCGGGTGATGGCGCGGATCATGTCCATCATCATGGCGGTGTTCATCCTGACGCCGATCATGGCGCCGCTGCTTGGCCAGGGGCTGATCTATATTGGTGGGTGGCGTGCCACCTTTGCCGGGTTGATCCTCGTCGCGCTGCCAACGGCGTGGTGGTTTCACCGGTCAATCCCCGAAACCCTGCCGCCGGCGCGACGGCGACCTTTCACGCTGCGGGCGATCGGCAGAGGCATTGTCCAAATCTGCCGCAGCCGCGTGACTGTGGTCTATATGCTGGCCATGGGGTTCATCGCCGGCCCGTTTATCGGCTATCTCGGCACGGCACGGCAGATATTTCAGGATGTCTACGGCGTCGGTGACATGTTCGTGGTCTATTTCGCGGTCGGGTCGATTTCCGCCGGCGTGGCGTCACTGCTCAACGCGCGGCTGGTCATGCGCCATGGCATGCGGCGGCTCACCGGCATTGCCATCGCCGCGCTGACGGTCCTGTCGGCGGGGTTGTGGGGATGGGTAGCGTTTGGCGGGGTGCCGGGGTTTGGCGTCTTCATGGGCTGGCAGATTGCCGCCATCTTCTGCATCGGGATGATCTTCGGCAATGTCCAGGCGCTGGCGATGGAGCCACTCGGCCATATAGCAGGCCTTGGCGCGGCGATTTTCGGGGCCGTTTCGACATTCATCTCGCTGCCGCTGTCATGGATGGTCAGCGGCTATTTTGACGGGACGATCATTCCACTTATCCGCGGGTTTGCCGTCATGGGTGGCATCACGATGGTGATGGTTCTTGTGGCTGGCCGGCGCTAGCTTCGGCTTTTGGCAATCTTTTTCCTGACATTACGCGGGGACTTTGACCGCGCCCGACCTTGCGCTAGTCTTGCTCCTGCAAGGTGTGATGCGGTGCCGGATTGGGCGAGATCGGCGCTGGCCAAGGCGAGAGAGGTATGTGATGTCGATCAGTGTCGGGCAGATTCTTGCGGCGGGCATCGGGGCCTGCATCATCTTCGATCTCTGGCAGCGGATCTTCGCTGTCTTCACTGGCATTCCGCCAAGCAACTGGGCAATGGTGGGACGCTGGCTTCTGGGATTGCTGGCCGGACAAGGGCTGATCGCGCGTGATCTTGCCGCTCAACCGGTACGTCCGAACGAGGCTGCCGCCGGCTGGGTCCTGCATAACATCGTGGCGGTCGGCTATGCGGTGCTCTATGCGGGGTTGATGCAGGCCGGCTGGTTGCGCGCCGGGCTGGTGGACGGGCTGGTCTTTGGTCTTGCCAGCGTGGTGGTGCCCTGGCTGTTCTTCATGCCGGCGCTTGGCAATGGGGTGATGGCGCGGCTGACACCGAATCCGCGGCTTGCCTGCGTGGTGGCGCTGGTGATGCATGCGGTGTTCGGGCTGACGCTTGGCGGTATTTTCGCGCTGCTGGCCACCTGATCAGAAGGTCAGCTTCGCAGCTGGGCGTGTCTTCCTTGTGCGCTCACCGTCAATGGCTGGCATCAGGTCGACGAGGGATGATGTGCCTCTAGTCCCCGAATGACAGGGTGGGGCTGGTGATACCTTTCTGGATTTCGGCCCGGCCCTCGAATTTCTCGGCAAGTTCGGCCTGCACCTTCTTGATGAAGGGAAATGCGGCGTCGAGCGCCTCCTGGTTATTGAACCAGATAATCGTCATGCCGCGGTCGGGTGCGATGTGAAACGACCGCAAACGGTGGGCGCCGGGTATCTCCTTTGGGGAGTTCTGTTCAACCCAGTCATGCGCTAACCCCATCAGCGCCGGCTTCATATACCGCATCGACATGATGATAACGAATTCCATTGGCTCACTCATAAAACATACCTCTCATCTGAAAATGCTGAACCGCGTAAGACTACGTCACAGCAAGGCTGCACGCGGACCCGCCGTGAGGCAAGTCTGCATCCGCTGCGGTGCGCCGATTTCAACAATTGATTTTTCCGCGCGGCACTCACATGTTGGATTCGCAGCGCCGAGAGGTGCCACAATCATAAAGCGCATTTTAGCAGAGGTTTTCATGCCAGCATTACGTGATGATATCGATCCCGACGGCCTTCTTGAATATTCGGTTGTCTTTTCCGACCGTTCGCTGAATTCCATGTCTTCGGCCTTTGGCGATGTGATGCGTGACATTTCGCGGATCATGCGCAACGCCTATGGCGCAGCATCGGTGGCAGTGGTGCCGGGTGGTGGCACCTATGGCATGGAGGCCATCGCGCGCCAGTTTGTGCGCGATGCCAGGGTGATGGTGATCCGCAATGGCTGGTTCAGCTATCGCTGGAGCCAGATCATCGATGCCGGCGGGCTTGCCAGCGAGACAACCGTCCTCGCCGCACGCCAGCTTGCCGACGAGACCGACTCACCGTTCGCGCCGTTGCCGCTGGATGACATTCTGGCCCACATTCGCGCGGAAAAGCCCGACATCGTCTTCTGCCCGCATGTTGAAACCTCCGCCGGCATGATGATGCCTGATGATTTCATCGCCGCCGTCACCGCCTGTGTCCATGAACATGGCGGGATGTTCGTTCTCGACTGTGTTGCCAGCGGCACAGTGTTTGTCAATCTTGAGCAGACAGGCGTCGATGTGTTGTTGACGGCGCCGCAGAAGGGGTGGAGCGCATCGCCCTGCGCGGCGCTGGTGATGATGTCGCCACGGGCGCGGGCGCGTCTTGATGAGACGACAAGTTCCAGCTTTGCCAATGATCTGAAGAAATGGACGCAGATCATGGAAACCTATG
>CAJWDO010000179.1 GCA_913031555.1 uncultured Alphaproteobacteria bacterium
CCTGCCACTGCCGCACCATGCCCATCCACTCATTGTTGATGATGAACATCTTCACCGGCAGGTTATATTGCGCCAGCGTTGACAACTCCTGCATGTTCATCATGAAGGACGCCTCGCCGGCAATGTCGATCACGGTTGATCCCGCATGCGCGACCTGAACGCCAAGCGCCGCCGGCAGACCATAACCCATGGTGCCAAGCCCGCCCGAGGTCATCCAGCGGTTCGGCAGATGGAAATCGAAATATTGTGCCGCCCACATCTGGTGCTGGCCAACCTCGGTGGTGATGTAGACATCGTGGCCACCCGTCATCTCGCACAAACGCTTGATGGCATGTTGCGGCTTTATGATCTTGCCTGTCTGGTTGAATTTCAGGCAGTCGCGCTTGCGCCAGGCCTCAATCTGCGCCCACCACTTGTCAAGCGACGGCTTGTGCGGCTTGAATTTGCGCCTTTTCAACTCGGCCAGCAACGCCTCGATGATGAGTGTCGCATCGCCGATTACCGCATGATCGACCTGCACGTTCTTGTTGACCGATGACGGGTCGATATCACAATGAATCTTTGTCGAGTTCGGCGAAAAGCCGCTCAGCAGACCGGTCACCCGGTCGTCAAAACGCGCCCCGAGATTGAGCATGGTATCGCAGCCATGCATCACGAGGTTCGCCTCATAAGTGCCGTGCATGCCAAGCATCCCGAGGAAATGCGAGTCATCGGCCGCCAGTGCGCCAAGCCCCATCAGCGTCAGCGTCGTGGGCCAGCCCGTGAAATGAACAAGCTCGGTCAGCAACTCCGAAGCGCGGGGGCCGGAATTGATCACCCCGCCACCACCATAGATAACAGGTCTTTCAGCCCGCATCATGATGTCCACAGCCGCGCTGATCGCGGCCGGGTCGGGTTCGGTCTGCGGCATGTAGCGGGCCTGCGCCGCCGTCTTGTCCAACTCCATGCGATAGGAGACATTCGCCATCAGAATGTCTTTCGGCAGATCGATCAGGACAGGTCCGGGACGGCCCGACGCGGCGACATGGAACGCCTCGATCACGGTTGTCTGGAGTTTTTCCACATCCTTCACGAGATAATTATGCTTCGTGCAGGCGCGTGTGATACCGGTCGTGTCGGCCTCCTGGAATGCGTCATTGCCAATCAGATGTGTTGGCACCTGCCCGGTCAGACAGACAACGGGCACCGAATCCATCAGCGCATCGGTAAGGCCGGTGACAGCATTCGTCGCGCCGGGGCCGGAGGTCACAAGCACGACACCGGTCTTGCCAGTCGAGCGGGCATAGCCCTCGGCGGCATGAACCGCCGCCTGCTCATGCCGGACCAGAATGTGTCTGATCTTGTTGTTCTTGAACAGCGCGTCATAGATCGGGAGCACGGCACCACCCGGATAGCCGAAGACAACCTCGACTCCCTCATCCTCGAGCGTCTTCAGAAGCAGCTCGGCACCCGGCATCCCCGGCGTCATTGCCGTGCTGTCTGCATCACCCTTGATATCTGCTGCCGGCGCTGATTTTGGCATTGTCCTGTCCCCTGTAGGCCTCACCAATCGGGCCTGACCGTCTGTTGCCATTAAAAAGCGCCCTCCCGGCCGGGGTGGCGCTGTCACGAAAATGGCAAAATTTGCATAAAAACAAAAGGAACCTCACGCTCCTTAACCCTTGCATTGATAGCGCAGGCCACGGTACTGGTCAACCTGATTTCGACAGAATTGCAAAGATTTTCTGAATATTTCTTTCCATTTGTTTCTCTGAAAAGGCTAATTCAGCATTAAAATTATTACGAATCCATGTCATCTGGCGTTTTGCGTAGCGACGGGTGTCACGACTGGCCTGTTCCACCGCCAGTTCAGGTGCGATTTCACCCGCCAGCATGGCCATAATCTCGCGAACACCGATGGCTTTCATCACCGGCAACGAAGGGTCAAGGCCACGCGCCGACAGCGCCGCCACCTCGTCCGTGGCGCCGTCTGTCATCATCGTCTCGAACCGTCTGTCGATGGCGTGATACAACTCATCACGCGGCGGCATCATGGCGATACGAAGAGGCAGGCACCCAATGGCCCCGTGATGCGGTTCGGCCTGCCAGTCGCTGATCGGCCGGCCTGTGGCGCGCGCGACTCCCATCGCCCGCACCAGACGCTGGCTGTCACCATCATGAAGCCGATCTGCCGTTACCGGATCAAGACCGGCAAGAGTGGCGCGAAACGCCGTACCACCCTGCTTGGCAAGCTGTTGCACACATTCGGCGTGAATATCCTGTGGTACGTCGGGGATCGGCGCGATGCCATGGATCGCAGCATGGAAATAGAGCCCGGTGCCACCGACGATGATCGGCAGGGCACTGTCCTGTCGCGCCGCCGCCACCGCCTCTGCCGCCATCGCCAACCAGGAAGCGACAGAGGCGCGCTCGGCTCCGTCCATGACGCCGTACAGGCGGTGCGGCGCGCGCGCCATCTCTGTCTCACCAGGCCGCGCAGTCAGAACACGCAGATCTCTGTAAAGCTGCATCGAGTCGGCATTGATGATCACACCGCCGGTCTCTTCGGCCAGCGCCAGCGCCAGACCAGACTTGCCGGCGGCGGTCGGCCCGCAAATCATCACCACGGTCCCGGCGGCGGTGGCACGCGCTATTTCAGTGTGGTCAGCCATACCGATCTGTGGTTTATCCTGTCCGCTTCGGAACCCGTGTAATGTGGGTTCATAGAATTTGACCCACTCCAACCTGAGTTAGAAATGAGGTCAGGCCAAGGTGCATCATTCAGCGGTTTTTTCAAGTTCAGAACGACCCTGCCTCGCAATCGACGACGGGGCGGCATGTCTTGCCGCCGCCGGCATCAGGAGCGATACAAACAGCGCCGGGTGGCTTCATGCCGGCAAAGCATGGGACATACCAATCGGCGAATATGATGCGGCTGCGCTGACCCGACTCAGGAACCACGTCGGCGAAAGCGGCACCGATATCAACATCCTGCCGGCCACCGGCCGCCGCAAGCGGCTGCTGCTCGCCGATATGGACAGCACAATCATCACCTCTGAATCCCTTGACGACATGGCGCGCATCGCCGGCCTTGCCGAGGCGATCATTCCGATTACCGAACGCGCCATGCGCGGCGAACTGGACTTCGAGCCGGCGCTGGATGAACGTGTGGCACTGCTCCGCGGCCAGCCGGAAAGCCTGATCGACCGGGCGCTGGCAGAAGCCGAACTGACCGGCGGCGCAGAGCTTGTTGTCAGAACGATGCGGGCGCACGGCGCCTCCTGCTATCTGGTGTCGGGCGGCTTCACCGCGATCACCGGCCCGGTGGCGGCGATATGCGGCTTTCATGATCACCACGCAAATGTACTTGAGGCGGACGATGGTCACCTGACAGGCACCGTTGCCAAACCGGTTCTGGACCGGGAGTCAAAACTTGCCTTCCTTGACCATTATTGCGGCGAGCACGGTATCACCCGCGATGAAGCCGCTTGCATTGGCGACGGGGCGAACGACCTTGCAATGCTGCAAGCCGCCGGGCTTGGCGTGGCGTTGAAGGGAAAGCCGCTTCTTCGCGAGGCGGTGGTGGTGCAGCTCAATCACACCAATCTGACCGGACTGCTCTACCTTCAAGGCTATGGTGAGGCAGAGTTCGCCGCCAACTGACGGCACAGACAGCGGCACAAAAAAGGGCCGGTCGAAGCCGGCCCTTTCGATATATCCTCATGTCCGGCTGTGCCATCACTCCTTGGCAAAACCTATTTGAATGAAGCGTTCACGCCCCTCGCTCTCGACAAGGAGAAGGACACCGGCGCGTCCGGCCTCCCGCGTCTCGGCAACAGATTTTCCGAGATCGGCGGTATTCTCGACACGTCGCTGGCCAAAGCGCTTGATGATATCGCCAACCCTCAGCCCCTTGGCAGCGGCGGGGCCACCTTCGGCAACCTCGCTGACGACAACGCCGCCCGTGTCGGCATCCATGCCAAGCTCAGCCGCCAGTTCGGCGGTCAGGTTTTCAACCGTAAAGCCGAGCTTGTCGAAGGTTTGCCCGGCGCCTTCTGGCTCGTCATTGACGATCCCGACAAGTTCGGCCTTCTCTAGCTCGCCAAGCGTGACCTGGACTTCCATGCCTTTGCCGTTGCGGATCACCTCGACCGGCACGGTCTTGCCGATTTCGGTTTCCGCCACAATCCGCGGCAGATCGCGCATCTTGTCGATCATCTTGCCGTCAAAGCTGATGATGACATCACCCGGCTCAAGACCGGCCGCCTCGGCCGGGCTGTTCTCGTTCACAGTGCTGACAAGCGCACCGGCGGCATCATCAAGGCCCAGCGAGCCTGCGATATCTGGGGTGACTTCCTGGATAAAGACACCAAGCCAGCCACGCCGTGTCGTACCGAATTCAGCAAGT
>CAJWDO010000180.1 GCA_913031555.1 uncultured Alphaproteobacteria bacterium
TGCCCCAAGAGACAGCAAGCAAGGACGGACCCCGTATCATGGATGAAGGTTTACTCATCGCCATTCTTCAGATCATTGCAATCGATATTGTTCTGGGAGGTGATAACGCAATCATCATCGCCCTTGCCTGTCGTAACCTGCCGTCCAGGCAGAAACGGCTCGGCATTCTGTGGGGGACGGCCGGGGCCATCATCCTGCGGGTCATTCTGGTGTTCTTCGCCAGCACGCTGTTGACCGTGCCATCGTTGAAGCTGATCGGCGGGGTTCTGCTGCTATGGATCGGCGTGAAGCTGCTGGCCGAGGAAGACAACCTTGACGAGGGTTCGATCAAGCAGTCGGGCAGTCTGATGGAGGCCATCCGCACCATCATCATCGCTGATTTCGTGATGAGTCTCGACAATTCGGTTGCCATCGCCGCCGCCGCCAAGGGCAATATGGTGCTGGTCGTGTTCGGCCTGCTTCTCAGCGTCCCGATCATCACTGGCGGCAGCGCGATCATTCTGCGGATGATGCAACGCTTTCCCATCATCATCACGCTTGGCGCCGCATTGCTCGGATGGCTGGCAGGTGATCTGATTGCGCATGACCCGCTGCTGAAGGACTATATGGCAAACCTTCCCGACTACGCTGCGAAGGTGGCCGCCGGGTTCGCCGCACTGGCCGTTGTGATCATCGGCCGTGTGCTGGCAATGCGCCGTACAGCGAAGGAAAATCAGGCGTCAGGCCAGTAAAGCCGCATCGGATTGTCGATCAGCAGCGCCTGTTGCAGGGCCGGCGTCGGCGCGATCCGCGCAATGGTATCGACCAGCAGCCCGTCATCCGGCCGGTGCGACTTCATATTCGGGTGCGGCCAGTCCGTACCCCACAGCACGCGGTCACTGAAACGCTCGACCAGATATCGCTGAAACAACACCACATCATCATAGGGCGGGCCAGCCACGGTCAGGCGTTCGGGACAGCTTACCTTGGTCCACAAGGTTGGCAGCTCCTCCATCAGGGTCACGAAACGGGCGAAATCCGGTCCGTCCACGGGCTGACTCACATCAGGGCGGCCCATATGGTCGACCGCGACGATGCCGGGAAGCTCCTTCAGGAAGGGCGTCAGATCGGCAAGGTCGGGAGCCTCGAAATAGACGACGATATGCCAGCCAAGGCGCTGCACCCGCGTGGCGGTGCGCATGAACACCTCGCGCGGCGTTGCATCGACCAGACGCTTGACGAAATTGAACCTGACTCCGCGCACCCCGGCAGCATGCATCATGTCGAGTTCATCATCGGTGATGTCATGCGCCACCACCGCCACGCCACGCGCCAGTCCGCCGGATGCCCGCAGCGCATCGATCATCGCGCTGTTGTCCTTACCATGGCAGCTTGCCTGAACAATGACATTGCGCGACAGGCCAAGATGATCGCGAAGCGCGAACAGCATGTCCTTGCCGGCATCACCGGGGGTGTATTTGCGCTCCGGCGCGAAGGGAAACTCATCCGCCGGCCCGAACACATGGCAATGCGCGTCGACAGCGCCCCGGGGCGGCACGAAATCCGGGGTCTTGGGGTCAGAATGCCAGGTGACCTCGCCGCCTGAATTGCCTGTCATCGAGTTGTCTTTGTTGGCAGTCATGTTCCACCTTTCCTCAGAAAATCATCCCGTCGAACAGCTTGCGGGTGGTGCGCATCATGCCGGCCTTCAGGACCCTGTCATCACCATCGCATTCCAGGACGCAGCCGGTGGCGCCATTCGGATGTTCGACGGCCATCACCTTGCGCGCGCCCTGCGGGACAGTCGCCAGCCTGGCCACCGGACTTGCCGGCAGCAGGGCCGCGGTGGCGGCGCTGACGGCGGCAAACACACCGATCGTATCATGACATCGATGCGGGATGAAACTCCGCGTCATGAAGGCGCCGCCATGGCGCGCCGGTGCCACCATCGTCATCTTCGGCACTGACTTTTCGGCCACCTCACCAAGGTTCATCAACCTGCCACAGGCAAGGCGAAGCACCTCAAGCTGTGCCTTGAGGTCTTCATTGGAATCAAGTTCTGCCGGCGTTTCATAACCGCTGATCCCCATGTCACCGGCGCGCAACACGACAATCGGCATGCCATTGTCGATCATCGTCACCTTGATACCCTCGACAACATCCATTTCGTTGCCGGTTGGCAGCAGCGCGCCGCACATCGACCCGGCAACATCATCAAAGACAAGCGGCACCGCGGTGGCACTTCCGGGAACGCCGTCGATCGCCTCATCACCTTCATAGGACACCTTCCCGTCCGGCGTGGCGATGCTGGCCGTCGCCACCTGCCCCGTATTGCGCATGAATATCCGCACGTCGGTTGTCTCGCCGGATACCGGCACAAGGCCGCGTTCGATGGCGAAGGCACCGACACCGGCAAGAATGTTGCCGCAATTCTGCGCATCCGAGACCAACGCCCGGTCAACAAACACCTGCAGGAACAGATAATCGATATCGCAATCATCGCGCGCGGCGGCGGATATCACGGCGACCTTGCTGGTCAGCGGGTTGGCGCCGCCCATGCCGTCAATCTGGCGGGCGTCGGGCGATCCCATGACCCGAAGCAACAGCGCATCGCGCGCGACCTCGTCGGCCGGCAGGTCCGAGGCCAGGAAATACCCGCCCTTCGAGGTGCCACCCCGCATCCACATGCATCTTGTCCCCGAAGACGACATCACGCCACCTCTCGATTTGGCCTCAGGTTGATTTGGCCTCAGGTTGATTTGGTCTCAGGCGCAAGCATACCGCGATGACAGCAGGATTGACCATAAAAGCTTGGCAAGGTGTCATGCCGAAATTCTATCCTGTCGGCATGGCGCGCCGGCTGTCAGTTTGCTATCCATCTGATATGGAAGTTACAGCATGATCATTGCCCTGATCGGATTTGGTGAAGCCGGGCTGGCGATCGCGAACAGCCTTGGCAAGGCCGATGGCACGCACCCGGCCCTCCGCGCCTTCGACATCAAGCTTGTCGACAATGATGCGGCGATTGCAATGGCGATGGCCGCGCGGATCGAGAACGCCGGTGTCACCGTATGTATTGCGCCAGCGGAGGCCGTCGCCGAGGCCGATATCGTGATCTCTGTCGTCACGGCGGACCAGGCCGCCACCGCGGCCGAATTGTCAGCGCGGCATCTGCCACAAGGGGCGCTCTATCTCGACATGAACAGCTGCGCGCCGACAACCAAGCAGATTGCCAGCAGTTCGATCGAACCGGCTGGCGGCGTCTATGTCGATGTCGCAGTGATGGCGCCGATCGAGGCTCGTGGCCATGAAACGCCGATGCTGGCCGCCGCCCGTGACCCGGAAGCCGTCGCGGCCCGCCTTGTCGCCGCCGGTCTGCGCCCGCGCTTCGTCGGTGATGAGATCGGTCGCGCTTCAACCATAAAAATGCTGCGTTCGGTCATGGTGAAGGGAATCGAGGCGCTGACGGCGGAATGTTTTCGCGCCGCGATCAAGGCCGGAGTCGCGGACGAGGTGGCGAATTCGCTGGACGCCTCGCAAACCGATATGGGCTGGGCCGAACAGGCCGCCTACAATATGGAACGCATGACGGCGCACGGCATTCGCCGCGCCGCCGAGATGCGTGAGGTGGCAAAGACGCTTCGCGCGCTGGACATTCCGCCGGCGATGACCAGCGGCACCATTGCCTGGCAGGATGATATGGGGGCGCTGGCGCTGGCGCTGGCCCCCGACGCGGCGCTTGCCGACCAGATAGCAGCGATTGAACAGGCCTTTACATCAGACAAGGAACGGAATTGACCCCATGAAAATCTGTCTTGCCGGCGGTGGCGCCTTTGGCAAAAAACACCTTGATGCTCTGAAACTGATCGATGGTGTAGAGATTGCCTCGATTGTCGGTCGTCGGCTGGAACCGACACAGGAACTTGCCGCCGCATATGGCGCCGCGCACGCCTCGACGGACCTGTCCGAGGCGCTGGCAATGCCCGATATTGACGCTGTCATTCTGGCCACACCCACCAACATGCATGCTCGGCAGGGACTTGCCGCGATGGAGGCCGGCAAGCATGTGCTGATCGAGATTCCGATGGCCGACAACTTCGCCGATTCCGAGGCCCTTGTCGCCAAGCAGAAAGAGACCGGCCTCGTCGCAATGGCTGGCCATGTCCGGCGTTTCAACCCTTCGCATCAATATGTCCACAACCTGATCACAGCCGGCGAGCTGTCGGTCCAGCAGATGGATGTCCAGACCTATTTCTTCCGCCGCAAGAATATCAGCGCCGATGGCAGCCCGCGAAGCTGGACCGACCATCTTCTGTGGCACCATGCCTGCCACACCATTGATCTGTTCATGTATCAGACAGGCGAGATGGTAACCGAGGTTCACGGTTT
>CAJWDO010000181.1 GCA_913031555.1 uncultured Alphaproteobacteria bacterium
ATGTGGGGCGTGCTGATCGGCACCTATTCCTCGATCTTCGTTGCCGTCGGCATGCTGGCATCGTTCGATCTGAAACGCCACCTTGATGAGGATGACGATCCTGGCGCAATAGCCGAGGATGTCTGACCTGACGCATGGTTGATATCAAGAGTTTTGGCGAGGGAAGCGATCTCCAGCTTGTTCATGGCTACGGCGATGGCGGGTTCCGGGTGTCGGGAACACGCCATAGCGGCAGCCTTTTCCTGTTGCCGCGATTGACCACAATCTGGACACCGCCAACAGATCTCGATGATCTTACAGCTGATGATCTGATGCCGCTTCTCGGCGACCCCGCGGCACCATTGCTGGTTCTTGGCGCCGGAGAGGCGCCGCAACATCCATTCACCGAACTTGGCGCGGCGTTGCGCGCCCATGGGGTGGCGTTCGAGTTGCTGTCAACGCCTGCGGCGTGCCGTACCTGGAACGTGCTGATGAGCGAGGGGCGCGCCGCCGCCGCCGCGCTTGTTGCCATCTGATGCCGGACAACAGATGGTCAAACGGCTGGCAAGCACTTCGCGACAGTGACAGAGACTTGGCGCTGTGCCTGCTGTTCAGCCCATCCGGTTCCCGTCCGTTACTTGCCGACAGGCTGCATCTCGCGCTGGAGGCTGAAATTTCGGTGCGTGTGACCTCCGAACCGATGCTGGCCGCCATCCGTCTGCAATGGTGGGCAGATGCCATCGAGTCACGCCGCGAAGAGAAAGTGCCGTTGATGCGCCGGCTACTGAGGCATCTTGAAGCCGGCGCGATCCAACAGGACGATTTGCTGGCGCAACTGGCAATCTGGCAGGACCGGTTGGCGGACAACACGATCTCGGCTGCGTCCTGCTGGCGGGATGTGTTCTTGATGCTGGCTGGTGGGGATGAGCCGCCGCCCGCCGCCGGGCGTGTGGGTGCCGCGTTACAGGATCATGAACAGGCTGCACAGCTTGATGACGGCATCCTGGCCGGTCTGCGGACGCGCGAGTTCTACTGGATCTGGATGGCTGGCCAATTGGCCCGGCACCGCCTGTCCGGCCGATTCCGTGAAGATGACGCGCTGTTGGTGTGGCGGATGCTCGGTTGGCGGATCGGGATCAGGCGGCCTTCACCACTGCCCAGCTCCTGAAGGATTCGAGTGCCCGGCTGGAATAGGCCAGTTTCCGGTCACGGCCACGAAGCTTTCGCTTGCCACCGGTCGCGGCCCCGTCAATCGGCGGAAACAATCCGAAATTCACATTCATCGGTTGGAAGGTGTCGGCATCCGCCCCGCCGGTGATATGGGCAAGCAGGGCACCATGCGCGGTGTCGACTGGCGGCGGGGTCCAGGCCCCACCGGTCGCCTGCGCGGCCGCCATGATTCCCGCCATCAGACCAATGGCGGCGGACTCGACATAACCCTCGACGCCGGTGATCTGGCCGGCAAAGCGCAGCGACGGCCGCGCCGTCATCCGCAGTTCTCCGTCAAGCAGACGCGGCGAATTGATGAAGGTGTTGCGGTGCAGCCCGCCAAGACGCGCGAACTGGGCATTTTCAAGCGCCGGAATGGTCTGAAAGACACGGACCTGTTCGGCATATTTCAGTTTCGTCTGGAAGCCGACCATGTTGTAGAGCGTGCCAAGGGCGTTGTCCTGACGAAGCTGGATCACCGCATGAGGGCGGCTGCCATCATGGGCATTGGTCAGGCCAACTGGCTTCATCGGACCGAAACGCAGTGTTTCCGGCCCCCGCGAGGCCATCACCTCGATCGGCATGCATCCTTCGAAATAGGGCGTGCTTTCTTCCCATTCGCGAAAACTCATCTTCTCGCCGATCAACAGCGCGTCGATAAACGCCTCGTACTGCGCCTTGTCCATCGGGCAGTTGATATAATCCTTGCCGTCGCCGCCATCGGTTGCCTTGTCATAGCGTGACTGAAACCAGGCCACATCCATATCGACGCTGTCGAAATGCATAATCGGGGCGATGGCATCAAAGAAGGCAAGATCATCCTCGCCACCGATCGTTCGCACCATCTGTGCCAGCGGCGGTGAGGTGAGGGGGCCGGTGGCGATGATGACATTGTCCCAGTCATCGGGAATTTCAGTAACTTCCTCGCGCGCCAGCTCGATCATCGGGTGTTCTGCAAGGCGGTTCTGCACGCCGGCGGAAAAGCCGTCCCGGTCTACCGCAAGCGCGCCGCCCGCCGGTACCTTGTGCTCGTCGGCAGCGCTCATGATCACTGAATCCATGATCCGCATCTCGGCGTGCAGCACACCGACAGCATTCGCCTCGGCATCGTCGGAGCGGAAGCTGTTGGAACAGACAAGTTCGGCCAGATGATCGGTATGGTGCGCATCGGTTTTCCGTACAGGCCGCATTTCGTGAAGAATGACGCGAACGCCGCGCTGCGCGACCTGAAAGGCGGCCTCGCTGCCGGCAAGTCCGCCGCCAACGATATGAACAACCGGTGATGTGCTGTTTGAACTCGGCATGATCACCCCTTTGTCGGCAGCATGCGCGCCAAATAGGCGCCGGTGTGAGATGTCTTGACCGCGGCGACCTGTTCGGGCGTGCCCTCGGCGACGATCATGCCGCCACCATCGCCACCCTCCGGGCCGAGATCAATAATCCAGTCGGCGGTCTTGATGACGTCCATATTATGTTCGATGACGATCACCGTGTTGCCCTGATCGACCAATTCCTGCAATACCTCCAGAAGCTTGGCGATATCATGGAAATGCAGACCGGTCGTCGGCTCATCAAGAATATAGATGGTGCGACCTGTCGCCCGGCGTGACAACTCCTTCGAAAGTTTCACACGCTGCGCCTCGCCGCCGGACAGGGTTGTTGCTTGCTGGCCGATGCGAACATAGCCGAGGCCAACCCGGAACATGGTTTCCAGTTTTTCCCGGATTGACGGCACGGCCTTGAAGAATTCGACGCCTTCTTCTACAGTCATTTCAAGGACATCGGCAATGGACTTACCACGGAAGGCGATTTCCAGTGTTTCCCTGTTATAGCGTCGGCCCTTGCAGGTATCACAGGTCACATAGACATCGGGAAGGAAGTGCATCTCGATCTTGATCAGCCCGTCACCCTGACAGGCCTCGCACCGCCCGCCCTTCACGTTGAACGAAAAACGCCCAGGCGCATAACCTCGCGCCTTTGACTCCGGCAGGCCGGCGAACCATTCCCGGATAGGTGTGAAAGCGCCGGTATAGGTGGCGGGGTTGGAACGCGGTGTACGCCCGATTGGCGACTGATCGATATCAACCACCTTGTCCAAAAGTTCGGCACCGTTGATGGCCTTGTGAGGTGCCGGCATTTCACGGGCCTTGTGCAGGCGGCGGGCCAGTCCCTTCCACAGCGTTTCAAGGACCAGTGTTGACTTGCCGCCGCCCGAGACACCTGTCACACAGGTCAACACGCCAAGCGGAAAATCCACGCTTACATCACGAAGATTGTTGCCGGTCGCATTCTCGACCCGGACCTTACGCCCCTTTCGCGCCTTGCGGCGGCTTGCCGGCACGCTGATCTCTCTTGCGCCTGACAAATACTGTCCGGTCAGCGAGGCCTCGCTGGCGACAATCTGGTCGGGCGTGCCTGCCGCGACAACCATACCGCCGTGAACTCCGGCACCAGGACCCATATCAACAACGTAATCGGCAAGCCGGATGGAATCCTCGTCATGTTCGACAACAAGAACCGTGTTCCCAAGGTCGCGCAACCGCACCAGCGTTGCCAGCAGCCGGTCATTATCGCGCTGATGCAGGCCGATCGACGGCTCGTCAAGCACATAGAGAACGCCAGTTAGGCCGGAGCCAATCTGCGACGCAAGACGGATGCGCTGCGACTCGCCACCGGACAGGGTTCCCGAATTGCGCGCCATCGACAAGTAGTTTAAGCCGACATTGACCAGAAATCCGAGGCGTTCATTAATCTCCTTCAGAATGCGGGCGGCAATTTCTGATTCCTGCCCCCGGAGTTTTTCGATCAGCCCGCTGAACCAGTCTCGGGCATCGCCAATCGACAGGCGGGCAATGTCGGAAATGTCCATCATATCGATCTTGACAGCAAGGGACTCGGCTTTCAGCCGCTTGCCGCCGCAGCCATCACAAGGATGATTGGCGCGGAATTTTTCCATCTCCTCGCGCACCCAGGCGGAGTCCGTCTCGCGGTAGCGCCTTGCAAGGTTGGGCATGATGCCCTCAAAGGGCTTGGTTGTGCGATAGGAACGCATGCCATCATCAAATTCCATGGTCACAGGTATGTTGCCGGAGCCATGCAGAATGATTGATTTGGTATCATTATCAAGATCACCAAAGGGCGTGTCGAGCGAAAACCCAAATT
>CAJWDO010000182.1 GCA_913031555.1 uncultured Alphaproteobacteria bacterium
CGCCGTGTCCGGGCCGACAAGTTCAAAATCCGCCAGCGGCACGCCAAGCGCATCGGCGCAGATCTGGGTGATCACCGTGTTCGACCCCTGGCCGATATCGGTGGCTCCCTGATGCAGCCGCAGCCGTCCGTCGGCGGTGATGCCAAGCCGGATGGTCGACGGGTTGGGCAGCGCGGTGTTACCGCAGCCATACCAGCAGGAGGCGATACCAAGCCCCCGTTTCACCATGCTGTGTTCCGCATTGAAGGCGGCAATGCGGGGCCCGGCCTCCTGCCATGCCGGCAGCAGCGCATCAAGGCATTCACCGATGCCGACCCCCTGCAGTTGCTGGCCGCAGACGGTGCGGTCATCATCGCGCAGGGCGTTGCGGCGGCGTATCTCCAGCCGGTCGATGCCAAGTTTCAGCGCCAGCCGGTCCATCAGGATTTCCTGCAGTATTGTCGCCTGCGGCACACCAAATCCCCGGAACGCGCCGGCGACAGGGCCGCTGGTATGGATGGCATGCGCCTCGGCGAAGTAATGCGGCACGCGATAGGGGCCGGAGGCATGGATCGGCACGCGTGTCGCCACCGTTGGCCCCCAGCTGGCATAGGCGCCGGTATTGAAATCCCCCTCGAAGGTCATGCCGACAAGCCGACCATCCACATCGGCCGCCAGACTGCCGCGCATCGCCGCCGGATGCCGTTTGGTTGTGGCGATCATGGATTCATGCCGCGTAAAGACCATCCGGCAGGGCTTGCCGGTTTTCAGGACGGAAAGTCCAAGAAGCGGCTGCAGCGAAACATCAAGCTTGGTACCAAAGCCGCCGCCCGCGGTGGCCGGAATGATCCGCACCTTTTCGCGCGGCAGACCAAGAATCTTTGCTGTATCCTCCTGATCCATCACCGGTGCCTGCGTACAGGCCGAGACGACAAGGACATCACCTTCCATCCAGGCGCATCCGGCCTCAGGCTCAATAGGGGCATGTTCAACATAGGCGGTATCAACGGTGGCGCTGACGGTTGCCGCAGCACCGGCAAGGCCATCGGCACCTTCTCCGCTGACAACCCGCCCCGTGACCAGCAGATTGCCGTCACGTCCGGCATGCAGCTGGGCGGCTCCGCTGGCGCGCGCTGCCGTGATCTCTATCGCCGCCTTTCGGGCCTGCCAGGTAACCGGAAAACCGGACAGATCCGCCCCGGCAAGCCAGTCGGCATCGCCGACGACAAGCGCCACCGCCTCGCCCCGGAACCGCGCCGTTCCCTCGGCCAGCGCCGGCTGGTCGGCAAAGGGCGGAATAACGCCAAACGCGTTGGTGCCGGCGATATCGTCGGCCGTGATCACCGCGTCAATCTGCCTGTGGCCGGCGGCCCATCCGTCAAGATCGCCAAAGGTGAAATCAGCCAGATAGTGCGGGCTGCGGATGGCGCGGACAAGACGTGCGCCATCGGGCCAGCTGTCGGCGCCGAACCTTTCGCTGGTATCGACCTTGGCACGGCCGTCAAGCCGCTCGACAGAGGCGCCGATGGCCGCGCCAGCGGCCGGCATCGCGCTGTCGGCAACGGAACGGCCGGCATCCATCACCGCGTCGATAATCTTGGCATAGCCGGTACAGCGGCACAGAACGCCGCCCAGCGCATCCTCCACAGCCTGCCGGTCCGGTGCCGCGTCGCGGCGCAGCAGGGCGGTCGCCGCCATCATCATGCCCGGGGTGCAGATGCCGCATTGCGCCGCGCCATGACGCAGGAACGCGGCCTGCAGCGCCGACAGGGCCCGGTCCTTGCCGGCAAGCGACTCGGCGGTTTCAACCTGCCGTCCGGCGACCTGGCCGGCCGGCACCAGACAGGCGCAGACAGGATCGCCATCCAGAAGCACCGTGCAGGCACCGCAATCACCGGCATTGCAGCCAACCTTTGTGGCGCGCAGCGCCAGCATCTCGCGCAACACCTCGCTCAGCCGCATCGATGGCGGGCAGGCGACATCCCGTGCCTCGCCATTGACAGTAAAGCCTATGCGCCCGTTGGCATCATGCAATCCGTCCATCATCCGCTTTCCCCGCACAATCTGCCGACCAGCCTTGCAACAAGTTCGGCGGCGGCAACGCGCCGGTAATCAGCCGAGCCGCGCACATCATCAATCGGCGACAGCGCGTCCATGATCTGCTGTCTGCTGTCACCAAGACAATCCGCCGCCGCGTCACAGGGCAACGCGCGCAGGCTGTCCTCCAGCGCGGTCAACCGCACCGCGACCGGCGCACAGGCCCCGACGGCAATCGCCGCGCTGTCGATATGACCATTGCTGATCACCAGGCGGGCAGCCGTCATGGCGATCGAAATCACCAGATAGCGCCGCGCGCCCAGCTTTTCGAACCCGGAACAGCCGGTTTCGGCATGTGTCGGCACGTGGATGGCAATGACAAGCTCGTCCCCGTCGCATGCCGTCTGCCGTGCCCCGGTCAGGAACGTGGCAAGCGGCAGGCGGCGGCTGCCGCGGTGCGAGGCAAGCTCGATCTCGGCATCAAGTGTCATCAGACAGGGGATGCTGTCCCCCGCCGGCGAGGCGGTGCAGAGATTGCCGCCAATGGTGCCGCTGGCCTGAATCTGCACACCGCCGATCTCGCGCGCCGCCGCCTTCAGCCCGTCATAGGCCGGGGGCAGGTCGGCCCGCAGAATGTCGGTCCAGCTTGTCGCCGCGCCAATGCGGCGCCAGCCATTGACTAGGTTAATCCCGCGCAGCTCGGCAAGCCCGGTGATGTCAAGAAGGGCTCCATCAAGGGCCGGGGTCTGATGCAGGGGGTAGATATCGGTGCAGCCCGCCATCACCAGCGGACGCTCGGTGGCAAGCCAGTCAAGTGCGTCTTCTAGCCGATGTGGTCGTAAATAGGACATGGACTGACCGGATTGAATTTGCAGCATATTTTGTTTGTGTACAAATAGACTGTGCTATGCGGGTCTGGTAGTGTCAACTGTCAATGACCGCGCATGAGGCGCCAGACGACTGCCATGTCGCCGCAGGCTGGAGACACATATCATGGACAAACCTGACCAATACGTACTTGAACGCCAGGTTGGCTTTGTCATGCGACGGGCCGTTCAGCGGCATATCGCCATTTTCTCGGCGCTGATCCCGGAAATGACCCCGACACAGTTTGCCGCGCTGGCCAAGCTGTGCGAGCTTGGCCAGGCCTCGCAGAACGAGCTTGGCAGGCTGACAGCGATGGATGTCGCCACGATCAAGGGCGTTGTGGACAGGCTGCGCGCACGCAGCCTGATCAGCTCGGCCCCGCTGGAAAGTGACAAGCGGCGTCTGATGCTGACACCGACCCGCCAGGGGCGGGCGCTCTACCGGAAATATGCGCCGCAGGCGGCCGAGGTCACGCGGCAGACGCTGGCCCCGCTGGATGACGGGGAACGCCGCCAGCTGCTGCAGCTTCTTGAGCGGCTGACCTGACGGCAGGACCGGTTACAGACTAGACCCCGACAAAGCGGTGCAGCAAATCGGGATTGTCGCGCAATTCACCGGCCGCGACTGGCGCATGGCTGTGGCCGTTTTCCAGAAACACCACCCGGTCGGCGATCGACAGCACCGCATCGACGCGCTGTTCAACCAGCAGGATGGCGACGCCGCGGTCACGCATGGCGGTGACAGCCTGACGGATCTGTTCGATCATCGTGGGTTGCAGCCCCTCTGTCGGCTCGTCCAGCAGCAGTACCGACGGGTTGATACACAGCGCGCGGCCGGTGGCCAGCATCTGCTGTTCGCCGCCCGACAGCGTATCGGCGCGCTGGTGCAACCTTTCGCGAAGCCGCGGGAACATCTCCAGCACCTGCTCCCGAAAGGTGTGGTCCTTGCGGCTGACCATCAGGCCGATTTCCAGATTTTCCGCGACTGTCAGCTCGGAAAACAGCCGGCGTCCCTGTGGTATGTAGCCAATGCCGTGGCGTGGTACCTCATCCGCCGGCAGGCGCGAGACCTCGACGCCCCCGCACTCAACGCGCCCGCCGGTGGCGCGGATCAGCCCCATGATGGTTTTCAGGCAGGTGCTTTTGCCGGCGCCGTTGCGCCCAAGAAGGCAGACAATCTCGCCGGCCTCGACATTGAAGGACACGTCATGCAGGACCTGCGCCTCGCCATATCCGGACGACAATCCGCTTACATTCAGCATCAGCCTGTCCCCAGATAGGCCGCCTGCACGGCGGCATTGGCCCGTATCGCGTCAGGTGTGCCCTCGGCAAGCACCTGTCCGGCATTCAGAACGGTGATGGCGTCGGCCGTCTGCATGACAACATTGATGTTGTGTTCGATCAGCAGGATGGTCATTTCGCCCGCCAGATTTCGGATCAGCGCGATGA
>CAJWDO010000183.1 GCA_913031555.1 uncultured Alphaproteobacteria bacterium
TCACCTCTTCGGCATCCTGCGGGATCAGGCTGAGAACTCGCTTTTCATAATAGGTGACGTCCTGAATGAACGGCAGCTTGAAGGCAAGACCCGGCTCCTGAATTGTCCGCTTCGGATCGCCAAACTGAAGCACCAGCGCCTGCTGGGTCTGGTTGACAGTGAACAGCGAACTGGACGCCCCTACGAAGAGAAGGACAACAACGACGATCGACACAAGACGAATAGTACCCATATCAGTTTCCTCCCGACGACTTGTTTAGCTCGCGAAGCGGCAGATACGGCACAACACCGCTGCCACCGGCAGGCTCGTCAATGATGATCTTTTCAACATTGGAAAAGATTTCTTCAACGGTTTCAATGTAGATGCGTTCCTTGGTGACATCAGGACTCATCTTGTAAGCCATGTAGATCTGGTCAAAACGCGATGCGTCACCCGTTGCGCGGTTCACCACTTCTGTTTCATATGCCTCGGCCTCGGCGACAAGCTTTGCAGCCGCACCACGCGCCCGTGGCACGACATCATTCCGGAAGGCCTCGGCCTCGTTCTTCAGCCTGTCACGGTCCTGACGCGCCCTCTGCACCTCGTTGAAGGCGTCGATGACGTCGGATGGCGGATCGACGGCCAGGAGTTGCACATCCCGTACGCGCACGCCGGAGCCGTATTCGTCAAGAAGCTCCTGAAGTTGCGCACGCGCCTGCACCTGAATGTCCTGACGACCTTCGGTCAGCGCCGTCTGAATCTCGGTGCGACCAATGATCTCACGCATCACAGCCTCGGCAGCAACCTTGATCGTCTGATCGGGCTCGGCGAGGTTGAACAGATACTGGCCAGCATCGGCGATCCGCCAGAACACGACAAAGTCGATATCAACGATGTTCTCATCGCCGGTGATCATCTGGCTCTCATCGGCGATATCGCGGCGCGACGAGCTGTTGCCACTGACGTCACGAAAGCCAACTTCGATTCTGTTGTCGCGCGTGACTTCGGGGGTCATCACACTCTCGACGGGATAGGGAATGTGATAATGCAGCCCCGGCGCGGTGGTTCGAATCCACTCACCGAAGCGCAACACGACGCCCTGTTGCTGAGGATTGACGCGGTAAAAGCCGGTCATTGCCCAGATCGCGATGGCGATGATAACCAGAAGGGACATCGACTTGCCGCCAGACGGAACAAGCCGGCCGAAGGCTTCGCGCCCCTGCCGGACTACCTTGTCCAGATCCTGCTGCGAGCCACCGCCCGAACCCCACGGGTTGCCGCCGCCATTGCCGCCGCCGTTACCGCCGCCGCCGCGACCTCCGCCGCCACCAGATCCGCCCCACGGGCCGCCCTGGTCGCCTCCACCCTGATTATTCCATGGCATGTTGCGCCTACTCCATCGCCTTCGGTTTCGACATGGCCCCTGTGCCCCACCTTTGAGGGTGGCAGGCACCGGCACCTGAATTTGTGAGAGAGTCAAGCTGCCGATGGACAATGATCCCGCAGTTGCAAAACCACCGCAGACGGCTTATGTCACCCTCAAGTCAACCACATATTTGCACACAGGCTGGTGATTTCAAGCATGGCCAACGAATTGACAGACGCAATGATCACAGCGGCGCTCGCGACGGTAACGGCCCCAGGCCGGGATGTCGATATCGTAGCCGCTGGACAGGTTTCCGGTATCGTCATCAAGGACGGCCATGTCGGCTTCACGATCGAGATTGATCCAGCCGAGAAGGAACAGGCAGACGCCATCCGCTCAGCCAGCGAGGGCGCGGTAAAGGCCCTCGACGGGGTGCTGTCTGCGACAGCCATGCTGACGGCGCATCAGGCCGCGCCGAGCCAGCCAACCCAGCCACCTCCGCAGCAGGGCGGCGGCGAAGCCGCGTCGCGCGAACCGCTGAAGCCTGCCGGCCATCTGATCGCCGTGGCCTCTGGCAAGGGAGGTGTTGGCAAATCAACCACCGCCATCAACCTTGCTTTGGCCATCGCGGCGACCGGCCAGCGTGTCGGCATCCTCGATGCCGATATCTATGGCCCGTCCCTACCGCGGCTGATTGGTCAGAACCGCAAGCCTCAGAGTGACGGCAAGAAAATCGTCCCGATTGAGGCCTGGGGCCTGCAGACAATGTCGATCGGCTATCTTGTTGCCGAGGATGCCCCGACCATCTGGCGCGGCCCGATGGTGATGAGCGCGATTGAACAGATGCTTCGCGACGTTACCTGGGACAATCTGGATGTGCTGATCATCGACATGCCGCCCGGCACCGGTGACGCGCAGCTTACGCTGTCCCAGCGCGCCGCCCTTTCAGGTGCGGTGATTGTCTCGACACCGCAGGATCTCGCGTTGATCGATGCCCGCAAGGGGCTGAACATGTTCCGCAAGGTCAATGTGCCGGTGCTTGGCATCATCGAGAATATGAGCCATTTCATCTGTCCCGACTGCAGCGGACGGCATGATGTGTTCGGCAATGGCGGCGCCGCCGCGGAGGCCGCGCGCATCGGCGCCCCCTTCCTTGGCGAAGTGCCGCTGGAAATGACGATCCGGGCCACCTCGGATGCCGGCACGCCGGTGGTCGCGAACGACCCGGACGGACCTCACGCCGCCCATTACCGTGCCATCGCCGAAAAAGTGCTGGGGCAACTTGCCGCGACACCGAAGGCCAGCCCAAAGATTGTCATGGACTAGGCGGGGCGACAGCCGGACCTGTCACCGAACCGCGTCATATCACACCAGAACCGGCAGTTTGCGGGTCAGCCTTTCATAGCGATGCGCCGGCACCTCGCCATCGGCAGGCACCTGTTCCAGCACCTGGCGGTCCCATATCGCGGGGGCGAGTTCAGGAAAAACCGCCGCCGCCGGCCCACCATCGGACTCAATCTCGACCACTGTCAGCTCGATCCGGTTGGTCAGCGCCAGCCCGGCGGCATAGATCTCACCGCCACCAAACAGGATGATCTCGGGCCGCGCACCCTCTGTCCCGTCAATCCAGTCACGCGCCAGATCCAGCGCCTCATCCATGCCGGCGGCGCGAAGAGCGCCCTCGCCTGTCCAGCCGGCATCACGGGTCATCACGATGCTGGCGCGCCCCGGCAACGCCCGGCCGATGGAATCCCAGGTGCGTCGCCCCATGATCAGCGGGCATCCCATTGTCAGCGCCTTGACCCGCTTCAGATCCGCCGGAAGATGCCACAGCAACCCGGTGCCATCGCCAATCACCCGGTTTTGCGCCATCGCCACGACGGCAACCATCTCAAGCCCCGCTGTCATCTCAGACGGCAATCGGTGCCGGGATGTTCGGCGCCGCCTCATAGCCGGTGATCTCGAAATCCTCAAAGGTAAAACCGTCTATGCTGTCCGGAACACGCCGCAGCACCAGCTGGGGCAGAGGGCCCGGCGTGCGGGTCAATTGCAGCCGCGCCTGGTCAAAATGATTCGAATAGAGATGCGCATCGCCAAGCGTATGCACGAACGTCCCGGGCCGCAGATCGCATACCGCAGCTATCATATGCGTCAGCAGCGCGTAGGAGGCGATGTTGAACGGCACGCCAAGGAAGATGTCGGCACTGCGCTGATAGAGCTGGCAGGACAGTTTCCCATCGGCGACAAAAAACTGGAACAGGCAATGGCATGGCGGCAACGCCATGTCCGCAAGGTCGGCCGGATTCCAGGCCGACAGCATCAGGCGGCGCGATTCCGGGGTGGTCTTGATGGCCTTGATGAGATCGGCAAGTTGGTCGATCTCGCGCCCGTCCGCACCCTGCCAGCGGCGCCACTGTTTGCCATAGACCGGTCCGAGGTCACCATTTTCATCGGCCCATTCATCCCAGATCGACACGCCGTTTTCCCGAAGATACCGGATATTGGTGTCACCGCGGATAAACCACAAAAGCTCATGAAAGATCGAGCGTGTGTGAAGTTTCTTGGTCGTCAGCAGCGGAAAACCATCTTCCAGATCAAAGCGCATCTGGTGCCCGAACACCGCGCGGGTGCCGGTGCCGGTGCGGTCACCGCGGTTGACGCCCTCGTCAAGGACACGGGTCAGAAGATCAAGATATTGCTGCATGAAACGCACCCACGGCTGTCACGATGATGACCCGGCAAGGTCGCATGCCGACCGCCTGCGATCAAGCCGCAATCACCGCCGCAACCCGAAACACCGCCGTGCCAATGCTGGCCAATATTCTGGCCAATATGCTGGCCAATATTTTGGCCCATGAGTCGGGCCTGATATCACATTTGTGAAAACAGCTTTCAAAGCGCCGCAGCTGGACCTATATTGAAGGTGCCGGCTTGCCGGCTATGGCGATAAACGTGCTGTGAAATAA
>CAJWDO010000184.1 GCA_913031555.1 uncultured Alphaproteobacteria bacterium
AATGACCTTCTAGCCCGGTGGACCTGCCTGTGAGTGACAGTCTATGAGCGACAGTCTATGAGTGACAGTCTATGAGTGCGAACGACAATGAGCGCGACAGGGCGGGTAGCGGTGAGGGCGAAGGCGAGGCCCTTCTCGCTGGTGCCTATGCCCTGCAGACGCCGGACCAGCATGTCAGCTATTACCGCGATTTCGCGGCGCATTATGACAGCACCTTTGCTGATGGCCTTGGCTATGTCTATCCACTTGCCATCGCGGCGACGCTGGCCGAACTGGGCCGTCCATCAGGCCCCGTTCTTGATATCGGCTGTGGCACCGGGTTGGTTGCTGCCGCCATTCATAGCCGCCAGCCGGATGTAGCGATCGATGGTGTGGACATCTCGCCGGAGATGATCGAAAAGGCTGCCACCAAAGGTGCTTACCGAGATCTGATGGTGGCCGATCTGACCGGGGATTTTAGCCACTTGCCAACAGGCTATACGGCGATTGTCAGTGCCGGCACCTTCACCCACGGGCATCTTGGGCCGGAACCGCTTGCCGGTCTGATTGACCATTGCGCGGCCGGTGCGGTGGCGGCACTTGGCGTCAACAGCGCACATTTCGCGGCGCGCGGATTCCAGGCGGCGCTCGACAGATTGCAGGCGCAGGGCCTGATCACCGTGCCACGGTTTCAGGAAGTGCCGATCTATGACGGGCGTGATGCGGCGCACGCCGACGATACCGCCTACATCCTGAATTTCCAAATCACCTGATCATCCCCGCCTGATCAGCCCCCACCTGATCATCCCCGGCTATTCATCCTCACCGACCAAGGTCATCGCCTGGCCGTTGAAGATTTCGACATCCGGCAGGGCGCGGATATCCACCCCCTCGATACAGCCGATATTATAGCCGAATTCAGGGCGGGAGCGCCGCCAGTGATGTGTGTAGATTCCGCATGTGCGGCAGAAATAATGCCGTGCCGTTTTCGTGTTCCACTGATAGAGGCCGAGCGCCTCCTCGCCGGAGACAAGTTTGAACTGGTCCTTGTCAGCGGCGCACATGATGGCGCCCTTGCGCCGATAGATCGAACAGTCGCACCGCCGGAAATCGCGAATCGGGCCATAAATCTCGAATCTCACCGCGCCACAATGGCACCAACCCTTCTGCACCGCATCCTGCGGCGCTGCGTCATCCTGCGCTGCCATGATCTGTCCCCTCTGCTGTCATTTGCGACAATCCTTTCGCGTTGAATCTATGATCGTCTTCGGCGCGGCGATGTCCTACGCGCTGTTCCAGATCTGGAAATGGCGTCTCAAGGGGAAGGGCAGTCTGTCGGCCATGGTGACGGTGCAACAGATCTGTTACATCGCAGCGGTGCTGCTCGTCAATGCTGTATGGCTGCGCCCGGAATCTTCCAATGTCTCGCTTGATTTCTTGCTTCGCGCCCCGATAATGCCGACGGAGCAGGACATATTGTTTTTTGGCTTTCGTACGCCCGCTGTCCTGTTCCTGTCGGTCGCCACTTCCAAACTTACCGGTCGGTCGAGGCCTCGATCATCGCGCCGTTTGAATATACGGCCATCCCCTTTGCGGTGGTCTGGGGGATCCTGATCTGGAATGAATGGCCTGATGCGCTCAGCTGGGGCGGTATGGCGATGATCCTGGCGGGAGGGCTTTATACCATCTATCGTGAACGCGCGCGCGATGTCGAGGTCATGACAGGTGCGCCGATGCCGGCCTCGGCCTCGGCATCCCAACCAACCGATGATGGCGACCGATGATACCGACCGACGATGGCCACCGGGAAGATGCGGAAACTGACGCCTAGCTGTCGCCTTGCCAGACACCCTTGTCGCGAAGCGAGTCAGCCACCTCGCGCGGCATGTATGTCTCGTCATGTTTGGCAAGAACGTTGCTGGCGGTCAGCCTGCCGTTGCTGATCCGCCCCTCGGTGACAACCCCCTGACCCTCGCGGAACAGGCTTGGCAGCGCACCGTCAAAGCTGACGGCAATTTCAGCCTCGCCATCAGTGACAATGAAGGTTGATTCCAACCCGTCAATCTTCACACTGCCATCCTTCACCAAACCGCCAAGCCGCACCGGCCGTCCCTCGATATCGGCGGGGATTTCGGACGGGGTGTAGAAGAACACGATATTCTCGCGCAGGGCCCCGAGAACAAGCGCCACCGCACCGGCAAGCAGGATCGCGATGACGGCGATTCCCAGAAGCCGGCGTTTTTTTGGCGTCAGGCTGTTTGCAGACGTGGTCATAGACCGTTTCCTAGCGCCAGCTTGAACATTGCGCAAGCGCAAGCGCCGCCTGCATTGCCCTGTGTGACGTCATGGCGCGTTTAATTGTGCGTCCAATGATGGCGGTGGGTTGCAAGACGGCGCGGTGTCATCTATCTGCAAGGTGGAACATACAAACCCAGGCTTGGGATTAACGATGATCTTACCAAAGCATTCAAGCGCTGTGGCTACAGCACTGATCTCTCTCTTCATCTTCATGGCAGCGCCAGCGCAGGCTGGCGACATCGAGGCAGGTGCCAAGGTGTTCAAGAAGTGCAAGGCCTGCCATGTTGTCGACAAGGAAAAGAACAGGACCGGCCCGCACCTTGTGAACATCATCGGGCGCACTGCCGGGTCGCTCGAGAAGTATAAATACTCCAAGGCGATGAAGGCATCCGGGATTGTCTGGACCGAAGAAACGCTTGCTGAATATCTGCGCGCGCCAAAGAAATACATTAAGGGTACGAAAATGGCCTTTGTCGGTCTTCGCAAGGATGCCGACATCGCCAACGTCATCGCCTATCTGAAGGCACCGAACTAGGGCGGCTGGCGGCGTCGCAGGGCGGCACCGGAACCGGCCTTGAAACATTATGCAAGGGGAGGCGCATTCATGGACCCGATGATGAAATATCCACGGCTTCGCGATCTGGAGCCGGCCGCGCGCCGCCGCATTCCCCCTTTCATCTTTGCCTATCTTGATTCCGGCACCGGCCATGATGTGACAAAGGCGGTGAACACGGCCGTTTATGACAGTCTAGCGCTGACCCCGCAGTTCCTGCGTGGGCGGGTGGACCCCGATCTGTCTGTTTCGCTCCTTGGCAAGAGCTACAACGCTCCATTCGGTGTCGCGCCGATTGGCCTGTCCTCGACGATCTGGCCGGGCGCCGAACAGATCCTTGCCAGGGCGGCGCAAAAGCATGGCTTTCCCTATGCTTTGAGCACCGTTGCCGGGGAATCGATTGAGCGGGTGGCCAGGGTCGGTGGAGACATGGCCTGGTTCCAGCTGTACCCGCCGCGCGACCGGGATATCTGTTTCGACCTGATGAAGCGGGCGCGTGATGTGGGCGTCGATACACTAGTGGTCACCGCAGATGTTCCGGCGCCAAGCCGCCGCGAGCGCATGCGGATCGCCGGCGCACCGCTGGGAAGTCGCGGCAATTCCATGTATAGCCCGACGGTGTTGCTGCAGGCGGCGATGCGGCCGAACTGGGCGTTGCGAATGTTGATGAATGGCGGGCCACGGTTCCGCAACATGGAACCCTATGCCGCCAGGGACAAGACGCTGCCGATCACCAAATTCATCGGCTCGCAATTGAATGGCAGTCTTGACTGGGACTATCTTGACGCCATTCGTGACAAATGGCCCGGTAAGCTGCTTTTGAAGGGCATTCTGCATGGTCAGGATGCAGAACGCGCGATGCGCCAGGGGTGCGATGCGCTGGTGATTTCCAACCATGGTGGCCGCCAGCTTGACGCCGCGCCGCATCCGCTTCATCAATTGCCGGCTATCCGCTCGGTGGTTGGCAACAAGGTGCCGCTGATTGTGGACAGTGGTATCCGTTCTGGTCTCGATGTTGTCAAGGCGCTGGCGTCAGGCGCTGATTTCGTTCTTATCGGCCGTGCCTTCATGTACGCCGTGGCGGCGCTTGGTGACAAAGGCGGTGAACATGCCGCGGCGATCCTGTTTGAAGAGCTTCGTGATGTGATGGCGCAGCTTGGCGCGCGTAATATCGACGAGTTGTCCGAAGTGTCGATCACCCGGGACAGTAACTGACCGGAACCGGAAAAAGAGTGCGATGATGTTCCTGAAGACTGCTTCAATGCTTGCCGTTTCCCTTGCGATTTTCGCGGGTGTTCTCGCGTCGGTCGTTCCCGGCGCCGGGGCGATGGAAGCGATTGCGACGAGCGACGTCCAAGTTCGCGCCACCGCCCCTGGCATGATGGCGACCGGCGGCTATCTGACAATTCATAACCATTCGGACGAAGATGACAGGCTGGTTG
>CAJWDO010000185.1 GCA_913031555.1 uncultured Alphaproteobacteria bacterium
GGCGCAGAACATGACCCCGGTACAGATGAAAATGGTGCTGACACGGCTTGGGGAGGATTCCCGCATGGTCATCACCGGCGACCTCAGCCAGATCGACCTTCCCAATGGCCAGCCGTCGGGTCTTGCCGATGCTGTCGGGCGGCTCGATAATGTCGAAGGTGTGGGGATCAATCACCTGTCCGGCAAGGATGTTGTCAGGCATCCGGTGGTGGCGCGAATCCTTCAGGCCTATGAAAGTGACAGCTGAAACTAGCAAGCCACTGGACAGACGATGCAAAATCAGTCCAAATGGAGCTTCGGCGCTCGATGCCGACAGACCTGCAAGGAGCCGCAGAAGTTACTGGCATGAACACGATGCCCCTGGAGCCTGACAGTCCGGACCCGGACCCTCTCTCATCCGATCAATGGCAAACCGATCGCGGCAGCCATCTTGATATGGTTATCGACCGGCATATTTGGCCGGATGATGTGATAGACATTGTCCGCCCGGCGCTGTGTCTGGCGACGGATATTGTCTGCGAGACGTTCGACTGGCCGCGGCTGGAAGTCGGTGCGCTGCTTGCCGGTGATGACCGCATCCGCGACCTCAATCTGCAATTTCGTGGCAAGGATGCGCCAACAAATGTGCTGTCCTTCCCCTCGGGTGATGATGAGGCGACGATGGAGTCCGGCTCCATCGAGCCTGGCTCCATCGAGTCTGGCAAAATCGAGCCTGGCAAAATCGAGCCTGGCATGACTGATGCGGCCAGGCTGGCACCCGGTGAAATTGCCATTGCCTATGAAACGCTGTGCCGCGAGGCGGCGCAGGAAACAAAGAGCGTTGGCGACCATCTGACGCATCTGTGGGTTCATGGGCTGCTGCATCTGATGGGGCATGACCATCAGATCGATGATGAGGCTGATTTTATGGAAGCTGGAGAAATCCGTGTTCTTGCCCGGCTTGGCATTGCCAATCCCTATGCTGGGCCGCTCGAGGATGTGGCGGGAGAGACGGTGTAATGGTGCGCGCGCTGCTATCGAAGATATTTCCGGCGTTGAGCCCGCCAGCATCACGCCGCGACGAGTTGGAAAGCCTGCTTGCCGTTCCCTCCGCCGACATGGCGAGTTTCGATCCGCATGAGGAAGCGCTTCTCCGCAATATTCTGGGCCTTCAGGACCTGAATGCCTCGGATGTGATGATTCCACGCGCCGACATCGTTTCGGTCAGCATGTCGGAAAGCTTTTCCGAGATCATTGCGCAGATGACGGCGGCGAATCACAGCCGGCTTCCGGTGCGGCGCGAGACCCTCGATGATACTGTCGGCATTATCCATATCAAGGATGTGTTTGCGCATCTTCATGCTGGCAAGGCACCCGATATCGGAACGTTGCTGCGGCCGGCGCTGTTTGTTGCACCGACGATCAGGCTTCTCGACCTGCTTCATGAAATGCGTCTGCGGCGCCGGCATCTGGCGCTGGTGGTCGACGAATTTGGCGGTGTCGACGGGTTGATCACCATCGAGGATCTTGTCGAGGAAATCGTCGGTGAGATCGAGGATGAACACGACCAGACGATCCAGCCGCAGATGACATTCAATGAGGATGGCACAATCCTTGCCGAGGCGCGGCTCGAGGTGAAGGAGCTTGAAACCCTGACCGGGCGCTTGCTCGAGGATGATGACCGTGACGAAATCGATACGCTGGGTGGTCTTGTCTGCGCTGTTGCCGGCCGTGTGCCGGGACGCGGTGAAGTGGTTCGCCATCCCTCGGGTCTACAGTTCGAGGTTGTCGAGGGCGATCCGCGACGCCTGGCATTGCTGAAGATCCGCGGCGTCTCGCGTCAACAGCACAGCGCCGGTGACTGACGCGCGCTTTGACTGGCGCCAGTTTGGCCTTGTCATGCTGGCTGGCATGGTGGCGTCATTTTCCCTGCCGCCCTTTGGCCTTGTGCCACTGATCGCAGTGTTGTCCCTGCCGGCATTGATGGTGGCTCGTGCGGATTCGATGATCGAGGCGGGCTTGATTGGCGGCGCGGCAGGCTTTGGTTGGTTCCTTGCTTCGCTGTGGTGGATTTCGCTGTCGATGGTGACGGGGGCGACGGGCCACTGGCCGTTGATCCCCTTGCCTCTGTTTGGCATTCCGGCGCTGCTTGCGTTGTTCTGGCTGCCGGCGGGCATGCTGGCGCACCGGTTTGGCCGGACTCCGGTGGCGCGTTTGCTGATGTTTGTCGCGATGCTGTCACTGTGCGAATGGGCGCGTGGCCATGTCGCCACCGGCTTTCCGTGGAACGCGCCGGGATATCTGTTTTCGGCGCACATATCACTGCTGCAGATGGCGGCGTTTGTCGGTCTTTACGGCCTTACCCTCATAGCTCTCATCTGGGCCATGGTGCCGGCGCTGTGGTGGCTTGGATGGCGGCGGCTCGCGGTTGTCACGTTTCTCATCCTGCCGCTGGCAGCATTGGCCGGTATGGCTCGGCTCTCAAATCTGTCGACAGCATCGGACGATGCGCTGCCGAAGACGGTTCGGATTGTTCAACCGGCGGTCCCGCAGCATGAAAAATGGGACAGGACGCTGCGCCCCGGCCATCTGCGGACACTCACCTCGCTGTCGCGCGATGAACACCCGATTCCGCAGCTGGTGATCTGGCCCGAAACAGCCTTTGCCGGCCGTCTTGACCGCGAGGAGGTGCTGCTTCGGGAGATGGCATGGGAGGTGTTGCCGTTCGACGGGTGGCTGATCACCGGTGCCCCCCGTTTCGATTCTCAGGACAGGCTTTTCAACACTGCCGCGCTGATCACCCCGCAGGGCCGCATCGAGGCTCTCTATGACAAACGTCGCCTTGTTCCTTTTGGTGAATATGTACCCTTCCGGCGTTTTCTGCCTTTCGCCGACGCGCTTGCCGGGCCGATCGACTTTTCACCAGCCGATGGCAACAGGCTGATCACTCTGCCGCATTATGGTCATCTGCAATTGTTGATCTGCTATGAAACGCTTTTTCCGGGGAGTGTTGTTTCGCCCGGGCCACGCCCGGATATGCTGATAAATCTGACAAATGACGCCTGGTTTGGCCACACGCCCGGACCCTGGCAGCATCTGGCCCAGGCCCGCATGCGGGCCGTCGAGGAGGGCATCCCGATGGTCCGCGTGGCCAATACCGGGATTAGCGCCGTATTTGATGGCGTCGGCAGCACACTTGGTGAAATTGGTCTTGGCGAGACAGGGTTTTTGGATGTAAAAGTACCGCTTTCAATGCCCCGAACTGTCTATGCGCGGTGGCGGGAGGCAGGCTTTCTGGTGCTTCTTGGCATATTTGTTGCTGTGATCACCTGCCTTGACCGCGCCAGATCTATAAGGCAGTAGTGCATCAGTTGAAAATCCGGAGTTAATAATGGGTCATCTTTTTACTTCTGAGTCCGTTTCAGAAGGGCATCCCGACAAGCTGTGTGACCGCGTATCGGACACTGTTCTCGACCTGTTTCTGGCCGAAGAGGCCGAGGCACGCGTTGCCTGTGAAACCTTTGCCACAACCAACCGGGTGATTATTGGCGGTGAAGTTCGCGCCTCGAAGGACAAGCTCGCCGGCATTCTGGCATCGGTCGAGGGCGCGGTTCGCGGTGCCGTTGCCGATATCGGCTATGAGCAGAAAGAATTTCATCACGCGCATTTGGAATTCCAGAACTACCTTCATGAGCAGTCGACCGATATCGCGATGGGCGTCGATGACGGTGACGACAAGGATGAGGGCGCAGGTGATCAGGGTTTGATGTTCGGCTATGCCTGCCGCGAGACCGATGTCCTGATGCCGGCGGCAATCCATTATTCGCACCAGATTCTCAAACAACTTGCCGAAATACGTAAGGCTGACGCCGATTCCATCCTCGGACCGGATTCGAAAAGCCAGATCACACTTGCCTATGATGATAATGGCCGTCCGCTTGGTGCGCACAAGATTGTGCTGTCCACCCAGCATGACGCTGCCGCCAGTCAGGATGACATCCGTCGACTGGTGACGCCGGTGATTGCCGATATCCTGCCCGATGGCTGGATGGTTGGTGCCGAGGATCTGCTGGTCAACCCGACCGGCAATTTCGTCATTGGCGGCCCTGATGGCGATGCCGGCCTGACCGGGCGCAAGATCATTGTCGACACCTATGGCGGCGCGGCGCCACATGGTGGCGGTGCCTTTTCCGGCAAAGACCCGACAAAGGTCGACCGGTCGGCCGCTTATGCCGCGCGCTACCTCGCCAAGAACGTCGTCGCCGCCGGCCTT
>CAJWDO010000186.1 GCA_913031555.1 uncultured Alphaproteobacteria bacterium
CCACGCATGCGGTCATTCCCGACCGGATCGAGGCTGGCACATTTGCCATGGCAGCACTCATCACTGGCGGCGATCTCACGCTGACACGCGCGCAGCCCCGGCACCTTGACGCACTTCTTGATATCCTGCGGGAAACCGGTGCCAGCATTACCGCCGGTGAGGACAATATGCGGATCGTGGCAAATGGCGCACCGCGCGCCGCCGATATCACCACCGACCCGTTTCCCGGCTTTCCCACCGACCTGCAGGCGCAGTTCATGGCACTGATGTGTCTGGCCGACGGTTCGGCGCGGATTTCCGAGACCGTGTTCGAGAACAGGTTCATGCATGTTCCCGAATTGATGCGCATGGGTGCCGATATTCAGGTTGATGGCGGCGTGGCGATGGTGCGCGGCCGTTCAACCCTGACACCGGCGCCGGTGATGGCCACCGATCTGCGGGCCTCGGTATCGCTTGTGCTGGCCGCGTTGGCAACGGAGGGTACAACCGAGGTGAGCCGGATTTACCATCTTGATCGTGGCTATGCCGATCTTGAGTCAAAGCTTGGCCAGTGCGGCGCGCGCATGGAACGGGTCGGGGAATGACGATGTCGGCAAAGCCCCATGATGGTTCTGACGGAAGGTTGCGGCTTCGCGCCCTTTCCATTGAGGATGTCGAGGTTCTGTCAACACTTCTTCAGGATGCCATCATTCCTGGCGAAGATATGACCTTTGACCGGCCTGGCCGACGGTTCGTCATGGTGGCAAACCGGTTCTGCTGGGACCGGCCGGCGGTTGCCGGGATAACCACGGATTCCGGTGCGCCGCTCTATGAGCGCCAGCTTTGCGGCATCCAGATCCATGGCATCGACCAAGTCCAGACGGTAGGCATGCCGGCGTCCCGCCGCGGCGCGTTGTTCAACCTGCTGGCCATCTCCGCCACCATCGTGGACGGCGTTGCGACTGTCGAGATGCTGTTCTCCGGCGGGGCGTCGCTGCGCGTTGATTCCGACAGCCTGCTGATCCTTGCCGAAGATCTGGAAGAGGGTCGTCCGACGCCGAACCTGCCATCTCACAGCGACGACCAGTCACCCTGAACTGCCTGTGTGACGATTGATTTTGCCGTCTTTTTGGCGTTAAACCTTCCTGAGCGCATCATTTGCCGGACAGCATGTGTCCGGATGCGGGCGAAAGGGACGATGAATGGCGGTCAGACTCGACAATCGGCAGGAGGATTTCGAGGGCGCATTTGCGGCGCTTCTGGCATCGAAGCGCGAGGTGACGGTCGATGTCGCCACCACCGTTTCGGGGATCCTTGCCGATGTAAGGTCGCGCGGCGACGCGGCATTACTGGAGCTGACGGCGCGTTTCGACGATCTGTCAGCCGACAGCATGGCCGAGCTTGCCGTCCCTCAGGCCGAGATTGACCCGGCTTTGGCCGGCCTAAGCGATGAATTGCGCCAGGCGCTTGAAACCGCCGCCACCCGTATCCGCAGCTTCCATGAACGCCAGATGCCGCAGGGCTTTGAGGTCACCGACGAGGACGGGGTCGGGCTTGGCATGCGCTATACGCCGGTTGACGCGGCGGGTCTTTATGTTCCCGGGGGCAAGGCCGCCTACCCGTCATCGGTTTTGATGAACGCCATTCCGGCAGCCGTCGCGGGTGTGGAGCGGCGCGTTATTGTGGTGCCGGCGCCGGGCGGATTCATCAGCCCGATGGTTCTGGCGGCCGCAGCTATCGCCGGCGTGACCGAGATCTGGCGTGTTGGTGGCGCGCAGGCTATCGCGGCCCTTGCCTATGGCACGGACAGCATCCAACCGGTCGACAAGATTGTCGGCCCGGGCAATGCCTATGTCGCGGCGGCGAAACGGCAGGTCTATGGCACTGTCGGAATCGATTCCATAGCCGGGCCGTCGGAAATCCTGGTAATCGCCGACAACAGCAACGATCCGGCCTGGATCGCCGCCGACCTGCTGTCGCAGGCCGAACATGACGAAGCCGCCCAGGCCATACTGATCACTGATGACGCCGCTTTTGCCGATGCTGTCGACGCGGCTGTCGCGACAATGCTGAAGACGCTGGATCGCGCCGACGTTGCCGGCCAGTCATGGCAAGATAACGGTGCTATCATCACGGTCGGTTCGATGCAGAACATGCCGGCGCTTGCCAACAGAATTGCGGCCGAGCATCTTGAACTGGCGGTCGAGGAGCCACGCCGCTGGCTGTCCGAAATCCGGCATGCCGGGGCAATCTTCCTTGGCCGTTACACGCCGGAGGCCATTGGCGATTATGTGGCCGGTCCCAACCATGTGTTGCCGACCGCACGTACGTCGCGGTTCTCGTCCGGACTTGGCGTGGTGGATTTCATGAAGCGCACCACGACAGTCGAATGTGACGCCGGAAGCTTTGGCCGCATTGCGCCGGCCGGCGTTGCGCTGGCGAATGCCGAAGGGCTTGGTGCCCACGCGCTGTCGATGACCATCAGGATGAACGCACGAGGCTAGGATGGCGGATGACGAGCGCATGGGTGACCGCGGGGTTATGGAACCCGCCCATAGCCTCGTCAGGATTGAGCTTGACGAGGCTGGCGCGCCGCGCCGTTCTGCCGAGGCCGAGCATGAACGCGCCATCGCCATTTACGATATCCTCGAGGATAACAGGTTTGCTCTTGTCGATCAGGAAGGCGCGTTGCTTGCAGGGCCATTCCATCTTTATCTGCGAGCCGAAGGGCGGCATATTCGGTTTGATATCCGCAATGACTCCGACAGCGAGTTGAGTCAGTTCTACATGGCGCTTGGCCCGCTGCGGCGCGTCATGCGTGATTATTTTCAGGTCTGTGACACCTATTACGAAGCTATCCGTACAAAATCGCCATCGCAGATTCAGGCTATCGATATGGGGCGGCGCGCGCTCCACAATGAAGGCGCCGACATTCTGCGAAGTCGCCTCGATGGACGGGTTGCAACCGACGAGATGACCTCGCGGCGCCTGTTCACATTGATCTGCGTTTTGCAGGCGCGCTAGCCAAGACAACGGGGACACAAGCGAATGGGCCACAATGAAGACAATGACAATGAAGACAATGACAATGAAGACAAGGACAATGAAGACAAGGGCAATGAAGACAAGGGCAAGGCGGCATCTGACGGCGACGCCATCGCCGAGGCAGTGACTCCAGCCGCTACCACGGCCGCCACTCTGGCCATTAACCCGGCCCGGAATATCAGTTCGGTCCTGTTTGCCTGCAATATTAACGCGGTGCGTTCGGCGATGGCCGAAGCCATGGTCAAGGCACGCTTTCCGGGCCGGATTTTCACGGATTCCTGTGGCGTCGCCCCGGGCCAGCCCGACGGTTTCGCCATCGCCGTGATGGCCGAAGTGGAACTTGATCTGACATCGCACCAGCCAAAGGGGTTCGACGATTTGGACTGTGATTTCTATGATGTGATTATTTCCTTCTCGCCCGAGGCGCACGCCAGGGCGCAGGACATCACCCGCAATGTAGACTGTGCGACGCTTTACTGGCCGGTCGACAATCTTGCCGGCCTGCAGGGCTCTCGCGAGGAGCGGTTGCGTGCCTACCGTGCCGTTCGGGATGACATCACCGCCAAGCTCATGGCCTATCTTCCAGACGACGGAGTGGACGAGAAATCCGGCGAGACTTGACCTTTGGTTGATTATTGGTCATCTCTAGGGCGGAAAAACAAAGCGGACAGGTGATTATGGCCAAGGAAGGCGTTATTGAATTCTCGGGAACGGTTGCCGAACTGCTTCCGAACGCGATGTTTCGGGTGAAACTCGACAATGACCACGAGGTGCTGGCTCATACCAGCGGCAAGATGCGCAAGAACCGCATCCGCATCCTCGCCGGTGACCGGGTGAATGTCGAAATGACCCCCTATGATCTGACCAAGGGCCGGATCACCTTCCGTTTCAAGTAATCTGACTGATCCTCGCCAGGCGTGGAGGGCCGGATGAACAGCCGCAGACCAAAGCTGGTTCTCGCCTCTGCTTCGCCGCGTCGTCTCGACCTTCTGTCGCAGATCGGGATTGTCCCTGACCAGATTCTTGCCACCGACATTGACGAGACCCCGCGCCGCGGCGAACGGCCTGCTGACTATGCGCGCCGCATGGCACATGAAAAGGCGATCGCGGCTGGTAATTTTGACCTGCCGTCAGGCGCGGTTGTCATTGCCGGTGACACGGTGGTCGCGCGGGGGCGGATGATTCTTCCCAAAGCCGAGGCCGAAACCGAGGCGC
>CAJWDO010000187.1 GCA_913031555.1 uncultured Alphaproteobacteria bacterium
GCCGAGAGTCCTTTACCTGGGTGTCTTCACTACCACAAAACGGACAGAGCATGTTCTCCCGCCACGCAAGATATTGACAACGGCCGGAGTGTACACACTATTGATAGATTGGGAAAGCCCGGCAAAGCTCACGCACTTCATTTCGCACGCGGGTCTCTACCGCACCATTATCGTCAGGGTTTGCGGCAAGCCCATCGAGAACATCACCAATCAGATGACCGATCTGCGCGAACTCGGCGATGCCAAAACCACGGGTCGTACCCGCCGGCGATCCAAGACGAACACCTGACGTCACCATCGGCGGCTGTGGGTCGAACGGCACGCCGTTCTTGTTGCAGGTGACACCGGCATTTTCCAGCGACACCTCGGAGATGTTGCCGGTCAGCCCCTTTGGCCGCAAATCGACAAGCACCAGATGCGTGTCGGTACCACCCGACACGATGTCGAGACCGCGTTCGATCAGCGTATCGGACAGAGTTCTGGCATTGGCGACGACCTGTTCTATGTAGGTACGGAACTCCGGCTTGAGAGCTTCACCGAACCCGGCCGCCTTGCCAGCGATGGCATGCATCAGCGGGCCACCCTGAAGTCCGGGGAAGACTGCCGAATTAATCTTTTTGCCAAGCGCCTCGTCGTTCGAGAGAATGATGCCGCCTCGACCGGCGCGCAACGTCTTGTGCGTTGTCGAGGTCACAATATGCGCATGCGGCACCGGATTGGGATGCGCCCCTGCGGCAACCAGTCCCGAGATATGCGCCATATCAACCATCAGATAGGCCCCGACAGCATCGGCAACCTCACGGAACTTGGCAAAATCGAGTGTCCGCGGATAAGCCGAACCGCCGGCAAGCAGGATCTTCGGCTGGCATTCTTTTGCTTGCGCCATCAACTCATCGAAATCGATCTGTGATGTCTTTTTATCGACGCCGTATTGTTCGGCATTGAACCATTTGCCGGACAGGTTCGGCGCCGCGCCATGCGTCAGGTGGCCGCCGGCGGCAAGCGACATGCCAAGGATCGTATCACCCGGCTTCAGCAGCGACAGGAAGACGGCCTGGTTAGCCTGCGCACCGGAATGCGGCTGCACATTCACAAAAGCCGCGCCAAACAATTTCTTCGCACGATCAATAGCCAGCGTTTCGGCCACATCGACAAATTCACACCCGCCATAATAGCGCCGACCGGAATAGCCTTCGGCATATTTGTTGGTCAGCACGGACCCCTGCGCCTCGAGTACGGCGTTGCTGACGATATTCTCCGACGCAATCATCTCGATCTGGTCCTGCTGGCGGACAAGTTCATGCCCGATGGCGTTAGCCAGTTCGGGATCCGAATCGGCAAGCTCTGCCGAGAAGAAACCGTTCATGATCTCGTATTTTCTGATGTCATCCATGATACACTCCTGTGGCGGACTAACCTGCCGCCAGATTGCCGTTAGCGCTTCAACTACTCGCCGGGACTTGCCAGCTTGTCAACACGGCGGGCATGACGCCCCCCCTCGAATTCGGTCTTCATGAAGATATCGACACAATCGAGCGCCACAGCCACGCCTGTCAGGCGTTCACCAAGGGCAAGCACGTTCGCGTCATTATGTTCACGGCACAGACGTGCAGCGGTCGCATCACCGACCAGCGCCGCCCGCATCCAGGGAAACCGGTTCACCGCAATGGAAATGCCGATGCCGCTGCCACAGACAGCAACGCCGCGCGAATCCGGCTCATCCTCCATGGCCCTTGCCAGCTTCGCCCCATAATCCGGGTAATCGACCGACTCATCAGAGGCCGGCCCCAGATCCTCAACGCCATGGCCAAGATCAACGAGGTGCGCGGCTATGTTGCGCCGCAACTCACTACCGGCATGATCCGAGCTGAGATAGATTTTTGAGACGGACGTCGTCATCAGAGGTTTATATCTCCGGTTATGACGCAGGCATGTCCCACGCGTGAAAAATTGAAGTCCCAGACAATACATTCATCGTCACAGCGCGCCAACCATCCGTTTTTGCCTGCCATGTCGCGTCATCCAGTCATGTCCGCGAGTCAGTAAATATGACATCGCCGACCAAAATCAATGTTGCGATCCCGCCAGCAATTGCAAGTGATGCGCACACCGGGACACTCAACGGGACGAATATTCCATAAATCACGGCAAAATGTGAAAAATTGTACAAATATTTATCGACATGGGATCTAATCGTGCTTAACGTTTTTCACAGATAACGCGGGAAAAGAACCGGGTTTAGGGAGAGAGCGGAGCTGGGGTCAACCTGGCCCATTCGGAAAAGGCAAGGCAGGCGCCTTGCTTTTTTTGTGGGCGCTTTTTTTGTGGGCGCTTTTTTTCTGGGTGCCTTTTTTGTGGGTGCCTTTTTTGTGGGCTCGATTATTCACAGGCGGATTCCAAGGTCAGCCAGCCTACATACCAAGTGAAATGATCTGCGCTGAAATGGTCCAGTTTACCAGAACCGTCAGCGCACCGGCGATAAAGGTTGTTACCAATGCCTTGCGCCACAGCATCGGCCGTGCGGGGGCAGAGGGCGCGTGACCGGCCTCCGGTGTATCTACCGTTCGCACGCCGAACGGAAGGCTCATCAGGAACACCCACCACCAGAGCAGCAGAAATACCACAAGCGAGGAAACGAAATCCATCAGTCACGAACCTCTTCGAGTTCTATCAGGGTGCCATAAAAATCCTTCGGATGGAGGAATAGCACCGGTGTGCCATGGGCACCGCTCATCGGTTCGCCATCTCCCAGAACGCGCGCACCCGATGCCACAAGGTGATCTCGCGCGGCGCGGATATCGGCGACCTCGTAACAGATATGATGCATGCCACCTGCCGGATTCCGGTCCAGAAAGGCGGCGATGGGCGAGTTGCCACCAAGTGGTTCCATCAGCTCGACCTTGGCGTTGGGCTGATCGACAAACACCACCCTCACCCCATGGTCGGGAAGCGACTGCGGCAGGCTGCAGACGGCACAAAGTCCGGTCTCCCATTGCCGGGCAGCCGCCTCGACATCAGGCACGGCGATTGCAACATGGTTGATTCGGCCAATCATGATATCCCCCCATGGCACAACCGCTCATTAAACAACTGTTCATTGCAAAACAACTCAGGCAACTCCACGCAGATCTTCCTCGCTGACCCGCATGATATGGACATGCGCGATCGGGCGAAGGCCAAACATGTTGCGTGCCACCCGGCGCAGCGCCTGGCCGGCAATTTCCTCGACATTCGAATCATCGCGACGGGCCGCCCGACCCATCCCCGCCAGCGCATCCTCGATCGCAAGGCTTGCCGTGGCCACATAGTCGGCCGCGGCGGATTCATCACTGATGCCGGCGTGAGATACGGCAGGCACGGCACAAAGCCCACCGTCACGGTTCATCACCAGGCTGGCGGTGACAACACCGTTCCACAGCATCCGGCGGCGCGCCCGCATCATGTCCGACTGGATTTCAAGGATCTTGCCCTTTTCATGCGTCAGCGCGCCGGTCTTCACATTGTCGATGATCGCCGCCTGTGACTCGCCGCCCTTTCCGGCAAGGCGTATCACCGTGCCATTGTCGGGAAGCAGCGTCTGGCGGACCTGACACGCCTCGGCAAGCTCGGCATGGGCGACAAGGTGACGGGCGGTGCCATGCACCGGAATGGCGATCTGCGGCTTGACCAGACCGTACATCTCGACCATCTCGTCACGAGACGGGTGGCCGGACACATGTACCGGCGCGTCTTCATCGGTAATCAGGTTGATCCGGCGACGGATCAGCGCATCCTGAACACGCGCGATGGCCGGCTCGTTCCCCGGAATCTGGCGCGAGGAATACACCACAGTGTCCCCCTTCTCCAGCGTCACGCTTTCATGCGTCCCGGCGGCGATTTTCGCCATCGCGGCACGCGGCTCACCCTGGGTTCCGGTGCAAATAATGACAATGTTGTTGCGTGGCAGAAGATTGATATCCTCTTCCGGCACGAAGTCGGGAAGATCACGAAGATAGCCGACCTCCTGCGCCGCCGAGAGAAAGGCGTTGACCGCGCGCAAGGAGACATAGGTCGCGGCGCTGATGGCCGCGCACACCGACGTGCGCGAGGCGCTCACGGAGCTGATGAACCGCTTCCCGTGCGTCTCGCGCGGCTCGACGATCTCGATCGCGCGGTCCACGCCCGCGCAGAAGCCGCGCGGCTCGTCAGGTGATTGCGCGTCAGCAGTCTCATTGCGACAAGGAAGAATAGATG
>CAJWDO010000188.1 GCA_913031555.1 uncultured Alphaproteobacteria bacterium
ACCTACGATACACGATACCAAAAACCGATGCCTTACCACTTGGCTACGCCCCAGTAATCAAGTGGCCGCAATGTAGCGAGCCATGAACAGGCGATCAAGCCCGATCACGCCCGACGTGATGATTTAATTCAGTGCGTATTTTTGCTGTCAATTCGGCTCAAAAGGTGGTTGCGACCGCCCATTGTCCTTGCCTGATCAGTCGCGCGGCGCCGGCGTTGGCAAGCGCCGGATCCGGAAACAGGGCAAAACACACCGAACCGCTTCCCGACATTTGAACCGCCTCGACCCCGTCACATCGGGCAAGCTCACCCATAACATCACTGATTTCGGGGCAGAGATTCATCGCTGCGGCGGTAAGGTCATTGCCACAATGGACAATCTGGCGTGGATCACTTGATGGTGGTGGCAGGTCTGGTACCGGGTTAACACCAACCCGCAATCCGGCAAATTTTCTGAAAACGGCAATTGTCGACAATGATGCATCGGGGCGCGCCAGCACGACATGCCCGTGCGGGGCAGGATCAATGGGCCGAAGTTGTTCACCAATGCCCGTCATGCGCTGAGCGGTGCCGGCAAGACATACAGGCACATCGGCACCTATTTCCAGCGCCAGCGCTCCGAGGGTATCGGGCATAAGGCGGGTGGTGGCGTTTTGGTCGAGATAACGCAGGATCGCGGCGGCGTCGCTTGAGCCACCGCCAAGCCCGGCACCGACCGGAATGTGTTTCTCCAGCCTGACCGAGAGTGGGCCAATCACACCGCCGGCCTCACGATACGTCCTGATGGCACGAAGGCAGATATTTTCCGGCTCACCCGCGATGGCGCGCGCAAAGGGGCCGGTGATGTCGATGCTGTCCGCCCCGCTGGCATTTTCAGCAGGCTGAATGGCAAGATTGTCGCCAAAGGCGGTGAAGACTACAACCGAGTCCAGAAGATGGTAGCCATCGGCGCGGCGGCCGGTGATCCGCAGACAGAGGTTCAGCTTTGCCGGCGCTGTCATCCGCTCACTTCCGCCGGCTTCCAGGGTCATATGTCAGTCCGACCCGGGGGTTTCAGATGCCGGTAGCCCCTTGGCGAGCCTGTCTGAAAGCTTTTTCTGCTCGGCCTCATCGGTGCTCAGCGACAAGGCAAGCCGCCATTTGTATCTGGCCTCATCATGTCGTCCCAGAACCCAGTAGACATCGCCAAGGTGACCGGTGATCTCGGGATCGGAGGGTTCAAGCTCGGTGGCCCGCTCAAGATAGCCGACGGCTGTTGGCGCATCGCCGAGCCGAAAATGCACCCAGCCAAGTGAATCGACAAAAAACCCGCTGTCGGGGCGTTGGCTGACGGCATTTTCAATCATCGCAATCGCCTCGTCGAGATTGCGTCCCTCATCCGCCCACCAATAGCCGAGATAATTCAGCGCATAGGCATCTGAAGGGTCAATCTCGATAGCGCGAAGAAGATGTGTTTCCGCGGCGCGGGTCTCGCCAAGCCGCTCAAGTGACACACCGAGGCTGCGGTGCAAACCGCCGCTGTCATTGCCAAGATCGAGCGCCGACATATAGGCGTTGCGCGACTGCAGAAACTGCTGATGGCGCCGGTGAATGTCGCCAAGCTGTTGATACAGCGCGGCATTCTCAGGATCCATATCGACAACCCGCCGCATGTTATCGATGGCGTGCCCCGCGTCACCCTGCGTTTCAATGATCGACACTTCGGTCAGCCGCGCAAGCTGGCCATATACGCCTTCCGAGGGAATGCGTGCCAGATTGGCGACCGCCGCATCATTCTGACCGAAATCGGCCATCTGCTGGGCCATGAGCAATCTTGTGAACTCATTGTCGGGGTCGATGAACAGGCTGAGCCGCAGACGCGCCGAAATCGACTGACCTGTTTCATCGTCACGCTCATCAAGTGCCATCGCGACGATCGCATCGGCGATCATCCGGTGCGGGTCGGGCATGGTGCCGGCCTGACGTGCCATTGCCGCGCGTACCAACGGGCGATTGAATTGTCCAGACAACCTGGTATCGATGATTTCCTCAACAGCCTGCACGTTGCCACGCCGCGCGTGGAAGGCAGCAAGCTGCAGCATCAGATGCGCCCCGCGCAGCCTTCCTTGCAACCCGATGACGCGTTGCTCTGCCTCGGACGTCAGCCCCAGATGTTCGGCCATCAAAGCGGCGTGAAGTCTAAAATAGGGTGGTATGCCTCCATCCTGGTCGATGGCGAGTCGTCCGGCTTCGAGAAGGGTCGAAATACCGGCGTCACCCTGGCCCGAGGCAACGAGGCTCCATCCCCGGAGAATGCCGGCAAGCACCAGCGACGTTCCGTCCTCGGCGATCTTGTCGGCAAGCACCAGCGCCGCCGGCCAGTCACGTTTCCTGATCGCCAGCGCGGTACCGGGTTCACCGCCAAGTGGCACGATAACATCAAGGCTTTCCAGCTGTCGGCCAAGTGCCGCCGCACGTTCGATGTCACCATAGTAATATTGGGTCAGGAAAGCCTGGCGCAGCAACGGGATGCTGTCGGCCTCTGCTTCCAGCGTATCAAGGAAGAAAGTGGCAGATTGCCCGACATCATTGAAATACAGCGCCTGGCGTGCGGCGAGGTAATGACCGGCCGAGGTGACAGTATCATGCTGGCGGCCAGCATCATATGTCGGCGCGGTTGCGGCACTGTCCAAACCGGTGCTGCCCCCATTGATGGCTGGTGCCGTCATTGATTCTGTTGTCACGCCTGATTGGGGCGGTCCGCCACAGGCCGTTGCCAGGCTCGCCAGCAATCCTGCGGCGATCATCCGGAATGACCGCACTGCGGTGTTTGGTAACGTCTGTGGGCCAGACATGACCCCTCCCCTGCCTACATATTCGGATAGTTCGGACCGCCGCCACCTTCCGGTGTGACCCAGTTTATATTTTGGCTCGGGTCCTTGATATCGCAAGTCTTGCAGTGAACACAGTTCTGCGCGTTGATCTGAAGTCGGGCGTTATTGCCATCATCATCACGGACGATTTCATAGACACCGGCCGGGCAGTAACGCTGCTCCGGCGAGTCATAGATGGCCAGATTATGCGCCACCGGAATGTCCGGATCCTTCAATGTCAGATGCGCCGGCTGGTTTTCCTCATGGTTTGTGCCTGACAGATAAACCGATGAATTCCGATCGAAACTCACAACCCCGTCCGGCTTTGGATAGTCGATCTTCGGAGCCTCCGCCGCCGGCTTCAGGTATGTATGGTCGGCGTGATGGTGCATCGTCCATGGCGCCCGGCCCATGAACAGATATGTGTCAAGCGCGGCATTCGCCATGCCGAGCCACAGCCCTCTGGCAAAGCCTGGCCGGATGTTGCGAACCTTGTAAAGCTCCGTCCACAGCCAGCTTTTCTGCAGCCTGTCGGCATAGCTTTCCGGCTCATGACCAGGCTGCATGTCGTCAAGCGCCTCAAAGATGGCCTCGGCGGCGGTCATTCCCGACTTCATGGCGGTGTGCGTCCCCTTGATCTTCGGAACGTTCAGGAAGCCGGCAGTGCAGCCGACAAGGCAGCCGCCGGGGAAGGTCAGTTTCGGAATGGACTGGAAGCCGCCTTCATTCAGCGCCCGCGCGCCATAGGAAACGCGCCGCCCGCCTTCGAACACGTCGCGAACGGCGGGATGCGTCTTGAAACGCTGGAATTCCTCGAAGGGCGAGAGATGCGGGTTTGAATAATCGAGTCCAACGACATAGCCGACCGCAACCTGATTCCCATTCAGATGGTAGAGGAAGGAGCCGCCATAGGTGTCGGTCGAGAGAGGCCAGCCAACCGAGTGCCAGGCAGTGCCGGGCTTTGATTTCTCGGGATCGATGTCCCACAGCTCCTTGATGCCGATGCCGTACTTCTGCGGCGACTTGCCCTCGTCCAGCTTGAACTTGGCGATCAGTTGCTTGGCCAGCGAGCCGCGCACGCCCTCGGCGATGAAGACGTACTTGCCGTGCAGTTCCATGCCGGGCTGGTAGTCCGGCTTCTTCTCGCCGTCCTTGGCGATGCCGACCACACCGACCACCACGCCCTTCACCGAGCCGTCGTCGTTCCAGACGAGGTCCGAGGCGGCGAAGCCCGGATAGATCTCGACGCCCAGCTCTTCAGCCTTGCCGGCCAGCCAGCGGGTCAGATTGCCCAGCGAGGCGATGTAGCAGCCGTGATTGTGCATGAACGGCGGCATGGCGAACATCGGCAAGCTCAGCTCGCCTTGCG
>CAJWDO010000189.1 GCA_913031555.1 uncultured Alphaproteobacteria bacterium
TGTTGCTGGCGATGAGCGAGGATGTGCGTGTCCTGCTGGTCAAGCTGGCCGACCGGACGCATAACATGCGCACCCTGTCCTTTATTCCAAAGCCGGAAAAACAGGTCAGGATCGCGCGCGAGACAATGGATATCTACGCACCGCTTGCCGAACGGATCGGCCTGACGCAGATCCAGACCGAGCTTGAGGACAGTGCGTTCGAAGTGCTGAATGGCGATATGCGGCAGAGCATTCTGACCCGTCTTGAATTCCTGACCTCCGAAGCGAAAATCACCATTCCCACGATCTCGGTCGAATTGCAGGCGACGCTGGAGCAGATCGGCATTGAATGCAGCGTTACCGGTCGCCTGAAATCACCCTATTCCATCTGGCGCAAGATGCAGACCAAGGCAGTGACAATGGACCAGCTGGCCGACATTGTGGCTTTCCGGGTTCTGGTGCCGACGGTTGAGGATTGCTATCGTGGACTTGGCCAGTTGCATCAGATCTATCCAACCGTTATGGGGCGTTTCAAGGACTATGTCTCGACCCCGAAAAGGAACGGATACAGGTCGCTCCATACTGATCTTCTTGGCCCGCAGAATCATCGGATTGAAGTCCAGATCCGCACGCCTGAAATGCACCGTGTTGCCGAACATGGCGTTGCCGCTCACTGGCACTACAAGGGTGTCATTCAGAGTGCCAGCCCACACAAATACAAATGGGTACAGGAACTTGTCGGGTTGCTTGACGAGGATGCCGGCGCCGACGAATTCCTCGAACACACCAAGATGGACCTCTATCATGACCAGGTGTTCTGTTTTACGCCACGCGGCGATTTGATCGCCTTGCCACGCGGGGCAACGGCGGTGGATTTTGCCTATGCCGTTCACACGCAGATTGGCGAGACCTGCGTCGGTGTCCGGATCAATGGCAAGACCCGGCAGCTGGCCACCGAACTTCAGAATGGCGATCAGATCGACATTCTGACCTCGAGCCAGGCAAGGCCGCGTGCGGAATGGGAAAGTTTCGTCAAGACCGGCCGCGCGAAATCAGCTATCCGGCGTTTCCATCGCGCGCAGCGTGTGACCGAATTCAGCCGGATTGGCCGTGCGCTGATTGAAAAGACGTTCCGGGAGTATGACCGTCCCTTCCGCAGTCGCGCTCTTGAACAGTCATTGTCGGCATTCGGCGTGACGAGGGTGGAGGAGGTGTTCGCGCTTGTCGGCGAGGACAGGTTGCAGCCGATCCGCGTTCTGGAACGGCTGCATCCCGATATCGTTATCGATGATGGACGGGAACGCAAGGACCGCAAGCGCGACAGCTCCCGTCATCCAAAGTTGAAAATAGACGGTGATGATGCTGGCACGGCTGTCACCATTGCGAGGTGCTGTCATCCGCTGCCGGGTGAGGCCATTGTCGGCATCTTCACCACCGGTAAGGGGATCACTGTTCACAAGGTCGGCTGTTCGACCCTGAGCAAATTTTCCGATGCGCCGGAATTGTGGCTTGATGTGTCGTGGGACAAGGACAGCATGCGCCGTGTCAGTGGCCGCCTGAATACAGTGCTGACGAACGAGCCGGGGTCACTGGCGTCGCTTGCCACTGTGATCAGCCAGCAGGGCGGCAATATCTCGAATATCCACCTGACCGACCGCAATCCTGATTTCTTCCGTTTTGAACTGGACCTGGAAGTCAAAGACGTCGAACATATGCGGGCCATCATTGCGGTTCTTCAGGCGAATAAATATGTAGAAAGCGTGGAGCGCGCCGACAGCGTGTAATCCGTATGGTATGTCTGCCGGGTTGCCGTATGTTTGAACCGGCAGGCATCATGTTTAATCTATCGGGATTCCCATGTTCAAACGCCGTCGCGCCCAATCACGGATTGACCGGGTTCGCGCCATTGTCTGGCCGGCAAGAGGATTCCTGCGTCTGTTTTCCTATTTGATCCAGCGGATCAAGCGGATGCCGGGTTCCACCCTGTCGATCGCCATTGGTGTGGCGTGGGGTTTGGCGGTTTCCTTCACGCCGTTCCTTGGTCTGCATCTTCTGGTGGGCATGATGCTTGCCTATCTGACGCGCGGTAACCTTGTCGCATGCCTGTTTGCCACCTTTATCGGCAATCCCTGGACGTTTCCGCTGTTCTTCTATCTTGATTACCGGGTTGGCGCCTTCATCATCACCGAATTCGGTGGCACGGTGAAATCCATTGGCGACACACTTCCCTCCTTCATGGCGGCATTCCTCGCTGATCCGGCAGCGCTGATTGGCGCACTGTTCATGCCGATTGTCGTTGGTTGCCTTGTCCTTGGGACGATCACCTGGTTTGCAGGTTTTGGCTTTACCTACTGGGCGGTGGGCGGGTGGCGTCGGCACCGGGCAAAACGTCTGGCGGTGGCGCGGCAGCGGCGATCCGGCTTGCAACCTGAAAACGACAATCTACAGACTGAAACACCCGAAGGTGAACCCCCGGGCAAAAACCGTGACGAGACAGGCTATCGCGGCGGGAAAGGCACCCGGGACCATGAAAGTGAGGCTGGCCAATGACTGATCACGCCCTACGACTTGGTGTGAATATCGATCATGTCGCGACTGTTCGCAACGCGCGTGGAGGTGACAATCCCGATCCGGTTCGCGCCGCGCTGATGGCGCAGGATGCCGGCGCTGACGGGATTACCGCGCATCTGCGTGAGGACAGGCGTCACATTCGTGATGCTGATATACAGGCCCTGAAGGACGCTATTTCCGTGCCGCTGAATTTCGAGATGGCGGCCACGGATGAAATGGTCGATATCGCCTGTGAGGTGAAGCCGAATGCCGCCTGCATCGTGCCGGAACGCCGCGAGGAGGTAACGACCGAGGGTGGGCTTGCCGTTGCTGGTCGGGAGGCTGAACTGGCACCCTGTTTCAACCGGATTCGGGATGCCGGCATCAGGCTTTCGCTGTTCATCGAGGCAAGCGAGGCCGAAATTCACGCCGCCGCGTCAGTTGGCGCGGATATTGTCGAGCTTCACACCGGACGCTATTGCCACGATGCCAAGACACGTGCCACCGAACTGGTGCGGATCGCCGAGGCCGCGGCGCTGGCCGATTCACTTGGCCTTGAATGCCATGCTGGCCACGGGCTTGACTATGAAACGGTGGCTGCCATTGCCGCTATCCCGCAGATGCATGAACTGAATATCGGTCATTTCCTGATGGGGGAGAGTCTTTTTATCGGGCTTGAGGCCGCCATCCGACGGATGCGCCGGCTGATGGATGAGGCACGCTCTTTGTGATCCTTGGTATCGGGACAGATATTGTCGATGTGCGTCGCATCAAACGATTGATGGAGCGTTTTGACGACCGGTTCCTGAATCGTGTCTTCACCGATGCCGAACGCGCCGGGGCAATGTCGCGGGGGCAGCTGGCGGACCTGTATTTCGCAAAGAGGTTTGCTGCGAAAGAGGCTGTCTACAAGGCGTTGAGCGGATCAGGCGTTGACGGGATGGGATGGCGCGATGCCGAGACCACCAATCTTGCTGGTGGTGCGCCCAAACTACTGTTGACGGGGCGTTGTAAAACGGCGCTTGAGAGGCTGGCACCGGAGGGGTATAACGCGGCAGTCAGCCTGTCGCTCAGCGACGAGCCGCCCTACGCTGTCGCTTTCGTGGTGATTTCTGCGCAAAGACAGTCTAAATGACAGTAACTCACTTAACAGCAAGTTATGACATAACAACAGGATCCGGTTGGCGCGCATGAGTACGAAGAAAAAGGACAAGAGCTTTGAGCCATTCCGTACCATCATCATCGCCGGTGCGCTGGCACTCTGTTTCCGGACATTGCTGTTTGAGCCTTTCAACATCCCCTCGGGGTCGATGATTCCGACTCTCAAGGTCGGCGACTATCTCTTCGTCTCGAAATTTTCCTACGGATATTCCCGCTATTCCGTGCCGCTTGGCCTTGCGCCATTTAATGGCCGAATCCTTGGTGATGAGCCTGAGCGGGGTGACGTTATCGTGTTTCGCCAGCCGAAGAATGAATCGGTGGCATTCATCAAACGCCTGGTTGGTCTTCCCGGCGATGAAATCGCCGTGCGTGGCGGCATCCTGCATATCAATGACAAACCTGTTCTGCGACAGCATGCCGATGTCGGCACCGCCACTGATGGCGTCCGCGTGATGAAATATGATGACTATGTCGAAACCCTGCCTGAGGGCAGCACGCACAACATCCGGGAGATAACG
>CAJWDO010000190.1 GCA_913031555.1 uncultured Alphaproteobacteria bacterium
GGCAAGGTCTCGTCAATCATGGGCGATTTCGGCAAGGGATTGCGCAATTTCAAAACTGGTCTGAAGGGCGACGCCGATTCCGCTGACGCCGACGAGGCGGAGGAGGTCGAGGTCATCGAAGAAGCCCCGGCACCGAAGAAGAAGGCTCCGGCGAAAAAGGCATCTGCCAAGAAAAAGGCCGCCGCCAAGAAAAAGGCGCCTGCCAAAAAGACCGCAGCTAAGAAAAAAGCCGCCAAGAAAAGCTAAATAGGGTCCCGTTATGCTGGACATCGGTGGCTGGGAGTTTCTGGTTGTTGCCTTCGTGCTGATCATGGTGGTCGGCCCGAAGGAACTGCCAAAAATGCTGCGCAGCTTTACAAATCTGACAAAACAGATGCGTCGTATGGCACGGGAATTCACCGATGGCATGAACCAGATTGCGTCTGACGCCGAAGTAGCGGACCTCAAGCAGGCCATGAGCAAGGCCAAATCCGGCAATCTTGATGAACTTGCCGACGCCATCGATTCCGATGGAAAGGTTGGCGAATCCGTTCGCGAGATGAAGAACAGTGTCAGCGGAACCGGTGCGTCTGACGAAATGAAGGAAATTGGCGAGTTGGCCTCCGAGGCCGGTGACCGCATCGCTGCGGACGCCAAGGAAGACGAAACGCCGGATAAAGCTGATAAAGAAGCAGACAAGAGCTGACGACGGATGGCCGAGGAACAGGAAAAAGAGGGTGACGGCGCGCAAATGTCGCTGATCGACCACCTGAACGAGCTTCGCAACCGGCTCGGCGTGGCGTTGCTTGCCTTCATTGTGCTGTTCCTGGTCACCGTCGCGCCGATGCCGGGCGGCGGCATGAACAACAGTATCGCCAGTCATGTCTTCATGTTCCTACAGGCACCACTTGCAGAGATTCTGGAGGAAAAGGGCGGCGGGCGGATGATTTTCACCGCCTTGCATGAAGGTTTTTTCACCCAGATCAAGGTTGGCTTCTTTGCCTCACTCTGTGTGACCTTCCCGATCCTCAGCATCCAAATCTGGAAATTCATCGCACCGGCGCTCTACAAGAACGAGAAGGGGGCTTTCCTGCCTTTTCTGATCGCCACGCCGGTTCTGTTCACCCTCGGCGCGGCAATGGTTTACTACGTCGTTACACCGATGGCGTGGAACTTCTTTGTCGGATTTGAGATGGCCGGGTCTGAAGGCTCGCTCGCTATTGAAATCGAACCACGGATTTCCGAGTATCTGTCGCTGATCATGAGGTTGATTTTCGCCTTTGGACTGGCATTTGAACTTCCCGTTGTGCTGTTGCTGCTGGTGCGGGCGGGTCTTGTCTCGCCCGAGGGCCTGGCGGAAAAACGCAAAGTCGCTATCGTCATTGCTTTCGTCGCCGCGGCCATCCTGACGCCTCCGGACGTCGTGTCGCAGCTGATGCTGGCGATGCCGATCATCGCCCTTTACGAGATATCTATTTTCGGTGCGAGGATCATTGCACCAAAGACAGCCGACGAGGCAACGGACTAAGCCCTGACGGTTCCCTGCCTGGATTATGTGAAACGAGCCAACCGATGCATGACATTCGATTCATTCGTGAGCATCCCGATGATTTCGACGCGGCACTGGCACGTCGTGGCATGGATCCGCTTGCCGGCATGATTCTGGAAATAGATTCGCGGCGGCGTGGCCTGCAGGGGGAAATTCAGGAATTGCAGTCACGCCGCAACCTGGCCTCAAAGGAAATCGGCATGCGCAAGGGCAAGGGCGAGGATGCCGACGACCTTATTGCCGAGGTGAATGACATCAAGGTACGGATGCCGGGTCTTGAAGAGGAAGAAGGCACGCTGGCGGCAAGCCTTGATGAGCATCTCATGGGGCTTCCCAACATCCTTGACGCCGATGTTCCCAATGGCGGTGACGAGGCCGATAACAGGCTTGTTCGCGAGTGGGGCGATATCCCATCATACGATTTTCTTCCGCGCGACCATATCGCCATCGGCGAGGGGCTTGGCCAGATGGATTTCGCTGCTGCCGCAAAGCTTGCCGGCGCACGGTTTGTTGTGCTGCGCGGCCAGCTTGCGCGGCTTGAAAGGGCGCTTGCCGCGTTCATGCTGGATATCCATACCGGCGAATTCGGCTATCAGGAAACGCTGCCGCCGGTGCTGGTCAACAGCGCTGCAATGACGGGAACAGGTCAGCTGCCAAAATTCGGTGAGGACCTCTTCCGGGCTGATGACAAATGGCTGATTCCGACGGCAGAGGTGCCGCTGACCAATATGGCCGCCGATGAAATCTGGTCGCCTGAAAGCCTGCCGATGCGCTTTACCGCGCATACACCATGTTTCCGGTCCGAGGCTGGTGCGGCGGGGCGTGATACGCGCGGTATGATTCGCCAGCACCAGTTTTCCAAGGTCGAGCTTGTCAGCGTTACCCATCCTGACCAGTCAGCCGCCGAACATGAGAGGATGACGGGCTGTGCGGAAGCGATCCTGCAACGCCTCGGGCTTGCTTACCGTGTGATGATGCTGTGCACCGGGGATACAGGGTTTGGTGCGCAGAAAACCTATGATCTCGAGGTGTGGCTTCCCGGCCAGGATGAGGGTCGCGGGCAATATCGGGAAATTTCCTCATGTTCGAATTGTGGCCCGTTTCAGGCGCGGCGGATGAAGGCCCGTTTCCGCGATGCCGACGGACATACCCGGCATGTTCATACGCTGAATGGATCCGGCCTTGCCGTTGGCCGCACGATGATCGCTGTTCTGGAAACCGGACAGCAGGAAGACGGGTCGGTAAGGCTTCCCGAGGTCCTGCATGACTATATGGGCTGCGAAGTTATCACACCGCTCTAGTGACTAAATTACGCCCATGGCACTGAATATCTTGGGTTTTGTTCTGTTCTTTTTTGGCCGAGGTAGCCCATGTCACCCTTTTCTCCGATTCCATCCGGGCGCATTTTGATCAGCAATGATGACGGGATTGACGCCATTGGCATCCGTATCCTGCGGGATATCGCAATAAGGTTGAGCGAAGATGTGTGGGTCATCGCGCCTGATGGCAACAGGTCTGGCATGTCGCGCGCCATCACGTTGCGCCACGATGTGGTGATCGAGCCGCGCGGCGACAAACAATTCTCATGTTCCGGCACGCCAAGCGACTGTGTGATCATGGGTATGTCGCGTGTTCTGGACGGCAGGCCCGATCTGGTGCTGTCGGGTATCAATGCCGGCATGAATGCCGCCGACGATGTTCTGTATTCCGGCACTATCGCCGCTGCCATGGAGGGAGCGCTGATGGGGGTGCCGGCAATCGCGCTGTCGCAACGCAATGGCGGGATTGAAGAGGCTGAATATGACTCTGCCATCATCCATGGTGAGCGGGTGATTCGCTCCATCCTCGAAACTGGCATTCCGGAGCGTAGCGTGATGAATGTCAATTTCCCACACGTCGCCGGCAATGATGTTCGAGGCATCCGGCCGGCCACGCTCGACCGCCACAAATTCGGCGATCATGTGATTGATGGTGACAGTCCGAACTCCTACCGGCTTGGTCCGTTGATGAGCCGTGAGCAGACAATTCCCGGAAGTGACCGTGCGGTGATGGACGAAGGCTGGATATCGCTGACAGCATTGGGTATGGATATCACCGCAGGCGATATTCAGGCCGGACTGACAGCTGTTGATTTTTGATCCCATCAGCCGAGCCACGGAAACTCCCTGTCGACAGACCGCGTTCAGGCAGGGGCATGACTGACTTTCAACAGGAAAAAGCACGGCTTACCATGGCCCTTCGCGGCATGGGCGTGGTCGAGGCGGATGTTTTGTCGGCGATTGAACAAGTGCCGCGCGAATTGTTCGTTCCGACCGCGCTTCGTGATCATGCCTATGAGAACGCCTCGCTTCCCATCGCGATGGAACAGACCATCAGCCAGCCCTACATCGTTGCGAGGATGACAGCGGCGCTGGAACTGACCGGGCGGGAGCGAGTTCTGGAAATCGGTACTGGCAGCGGCTATCAGGCTGCCATCCTGTCGTTCCTGTGCAGGCGGGTTTATTCGATCGAGCGGCTGCGGCCGTTGCTTGTCGAGGCGGAAACGCAGTTCCGCAGGTTGAGAATTACCAATATCACCACGAAAGTGGGCGATGGTGCCCGCGGCTGGCCGGAAGGTGC
>CAJWDO010000191.1 GCA_913031555.1 uncultured Alphaproteobacteria bacterium
AAGCCGGCAAACAAGATGACCGCTAAGCGCCAAACAGCACTTCGTGCATCACCCTCCCGGGCCAGAAGGTAAAGGCGCCGACCAGCCCCAGCGCCAGCCAGAACAGCAGCAGCATGACCCGGCGATGCCCGGCAATATCGCACCGGCGTGCCCTTGAGATAGCAACCCACAGGCTGGCAAGCGTGATGAACGACAGAAGATGGATTGGACTGAACGGCCCAACCATTCTCAGTTCATGGATAAACAATCCCGAAATGGCGACACCGGCCATCAGCGCCGCCCAAAGATAGCCAAGCTGACGGTGCATCGGCCCGCCCTTCGGGCGCCAGAGTTGCAGCGCGCCAAGCCCAGCAGCGGCAAGCGCCGCAAGCGCATGAAGGGAGATCGGCGCGGCAGCCTGAAAGAGCGGGGACGGTTCGATCATGGCGGTGTCATCAGGTCCTGCTGACAAGGGCGTTGTATAGCAAGCAGGATACAAGCAGCTTACCAATTGCGCCAAGGCTGCTATCCTGCACGACGAAACGAAATTGACCGCAGGATTTACCGTGACCTCAGCAGATGCCGTCGAGACCTATTATCAGGGACAGGGGCTTGCCGGGCGGATCTTCTCCGCGCTGCGAAGCGAAGGCCATGATATCACCAGCCTGACCCCCGAAATCCTGGCACCCTATGATGAATTTCATGTTGGCGGCATGCCGGCAACGCACCGTGTGGCGGGCCGGTTGAGCCTCACCCCGTCGAGTCGCCTGCTGGATATCGGCTGCGGGGCCGGTGGGCCGGCGCGGGCCGTTGCCGCAGCGCATGGATGCCACGTGACCGGGATCGACCTCACCGGTGATTTCATCACCGCCGGCGGACGGCTGAGTGCCGCCTGCGGGTTGCAGGCGCTGGTGACGCTGCATCATGGAAGCGCCCTTGAAATGCCTTTCGAAGAGGCTGGTTTTGATCGCGCAATGATGCTTCATGTCGGGATGAATATAACTGACAAGCAGACCCTGATGGCCGAGGCGGCGCGGGTCCTGATATCGGACGGTCTTTTCTGCGTCTATGACATGATGCAGGTCGGTGATGGCGAGATCACCTTCCCGATGCCCTGGGCATCGGACGCGTCGGTCAGCGCGGTGGCACCGCCCGACATGTATATCACCGCCGCCGCAAGGGCCGGGTTTGAATTGCTGGCGCGCCATGATGGCACGGCGGCCGCGAAACCATTCATCGATCATGTGATGGCGACAAAACCGGCGCCGCGAGACGGCGCACCACCTGACAGATTTCGCAATCTTGTGACACATATCGAAACCGGCCTGCTGGCGCCAACCGAACTTGTCTTCCAAAAAACGGGATGATGATGACCGACACGCAACCACGAAAAATCGCCATTGTCGGCACCGGCGCCATGGGGTCGATCTATGCCGTAATGATGGCCGAGGCCGGCCATGATGTCCTGGCCATTGACAGCTGGGCCGATCATGTCGACGCCATCAATGCCGATGGGCTGCGGCTTGAAGGCATCAGCGGTGACCGCCACGTGACCTCGATCAGCGCCGCCACCAATTTGGCCGCGTCCGATCTTGCCGCGGCTGGGGCGTGCGATCTCTATATCATCGCCACCAAGGCTGGCGGCGTTGGCGAGGCGGCGCGCGCCGTGGCCGGCGTGATGGCGCCTCATTCGCTGGTTTTGACAATCCAGAACGGGCTTGGCGCCGCCGAGAGGATTGCCGCGCATATGCCAGTCGACAATGTTCTTCTTGGCGTTGCCGACGGGTTTGGCGCCTCGATGCGTGGGCCGGGCCATGCGCATCATAACGCCATGCGGATGATCCGGCTTGGCGAGATCAGGGGCGGCGTGACCGACCGTCTTCGCGATCTTGAATCGCTATGGCAGGAGGCCGGCTTCACCGCCCGCGCCTTTGATGACATCACACAGCTGATCTGGGAAAAGTTCGTCTGCAATGTCACGCTGAGCGCCCCCTGCACCACCTTTGACTGCAATGTCGGGGCGCTGATGGCGAATGCGGAATCCCGGGCGGTGGCGCTTGACTGCGCCCGTGAAGCCTATCAATGCGGCCTTGCCGAGGGGGTCAATTTCTCGTTCGACGATGTCGAGACCTATGTCACCGAATTCGCCGCGCTGATGCCCGATGCCAGCCCGTCCCTGCGGCTCGATCACCTTGCCGGCCGCGCCTCGGAAATTGACGCCATCAACGGCATGGTGGCGGTGATCGGCGCACGCCATGGCATCGAGACACCTGTCAACGAGACCCTCAGCGCCATCGTGCGGGCGCGCGAAGCCGCATTTGTGAAATCAGACTGAAAACCGTTCGGCGCGGAACGGCGTGGTGTCGAGTGGCGGCGGTGTGCCGGCCACCATCGCGGTGATGGCAAGCGCCGATCCCGGCGCCATCGACAGACCAACATGCTGGTGCCCGAAATTGAACCACAGGCCGCGATGCCTTGGCGCCGGGCCTATGACAGGCAGCGAATCAACCATTGTCGGACGCCGACCCATCCACGGTTCGGTCTCGATCTCCGCCTTCATTGCATGTGCCTCACGGGCCATGGCAACCGACTTTCTGATCTGCGTGTGGTCAGGCGGCGCATCGCGATTTGTCAGCTCGACGCCGCTGGTGATTCGCACCCCCTGCTGCATCGGCGCAATGGCAAAGCCACCATCGACATCATTCACCGCACGGTTCAGCTGCGGCCCGTCGGCCGGGGCGAGATGAAGGTGATAGCCGCGCTCCCATCCCAGCGGCAAATCATAGCCAAGCCAGCCGGCGATCTCAGCTGTCCAGGCACCGGCGGCAAGCACCACCCCGTCACCCTCAGGCCCGGCATCTTCGGGTCCGTCACCGGTTTCGGCAAGCGTGACCTGCCACCCACCGGCATGCTGGCGCAGGCCGGTGACACGGCCCTCGACCACCGTGCCGCCGGCAGCCCTGAACATCGCCAGATAGGCATCGGTCAGCGTCGCCGGATCGGAGACACCGCAGGTGTCGTCAAACAGCACCGCCTTCGCATAGATCGGTTTCAGGCCAGGCTCGATCTGGCGAATCTGGTCACGGTCAAAGACCGTGTAGCGAACCCCGACCTCGTCATACAACGCCATTTCAGACGCATAGGCGGCGAAGGAGGATTCACTTCTGAACACCTTCATCCAGCCGCCATGACGAAGCAGATCCTGCACCCCCGCCTCGGCAATCCAGTCCTTGTGCTGGGCCAGCGACAGAACCTGCAATTCACGCAGCGCGCGGGCGGCGGCGCGCCAGTGGCGCGGTGTGCAATGGGCCAGAAAGCGCAGCATCCAGCCAAGCCGCTTCATCACGAACAGCGGCGAATAGCGAAGCCCGTTCGACCGGCCGAGAAGAAGTCTGGGGAGCGCCTTCAGCAAGCCCGGACTGTTCAGCACCGCGACCGAGGATTCGGACAAGACACCGGCATTGCCATAGGAGGTTTCGCGCCCCGGCGCGCCGCCGAGGTTGGCATTGCCCAGCGAGACACCACCGTGGTGCGCGAGGTGAGCCAGCGCTTCGGCAGCAGCGGCCGCCGTGGCGAGGTAGCGCTCGCGGTCGGCCAGGTCGGCATGCGTGAGCAGCACCTGCGCGCTGCCGATGCGGTTCTCGCGCAGCTTGGTCTCGTACATCTGGGCCAGGCCCATCTGGCCCACTGCCGCGGCGGCCTGCAGTTCGTGGATTTCCTTGGGGCGGCGCACCCAGCCAAGGCGCTGCATGCCCTCGGCGATGGCGCCGGAGCTGACCAGCACGACTTCCTTGCCGGCCATGCGCAGCTTGGCGATCTGTGCCGCCCAACGGGCGATGGCCTCGTGATCGAGGCCCTTGCCGTCGTTGGTCACCAGGCTGGACCCAACCTTCACGACGATACGTTTTGCCTGGGCGATGACCGATTGCATGGCGGGAATCCTGTCTGCTGGGTGCTGCTGTTTTTGTCGTTAGTTCTGCTCGCCGCCGGGCTGGTCGACGTTATGCAGGCGTTCATCCAGGCGGATGTCCGGCTCCGCCAGCGCGGCGACTTCCTCGGCCTTGATCGCGGCCAGGTGATCCTTGATCGCGTAGATCAGCTCGCGGCAGCCTTCGCCGGTCAGGGCGGAGATGCGGAACACCGGGCCCTTCCACTTGTAGCGCTTGA
>CAJWDO010000192.1 GCA_913031555.1 uncultured Alphaproteobacteria bacterium
CCATCAGCCATGCCCTTCCAGGTGTTGCCAGCCCAGTGGTCAGGACCTTCACCGGTTGTCCAGCTGTTGTCGAGGACCTGCTCGATCTTCGAGATATAATAAGGTGCCCAATCATTGACCGATGAGAAGAGCTGCGCGTTCGGCGCGAAAGACTTCATGTCGCTCGCCTGTCCAAAACCGTGGATGCCGGCCTTTTCAGCTGTCTGCAGCATCGCCGGGGTATCGGTGTGCTGTGCCATCACGTCGGCACCCTGTGCCGCCAGGACCTTTGCAGCGTCGGCTTCTTTTACCGGGTCTGCCCAGGTATTAGCCCAGATCACCATGATTTCGGCATTCGGGTTGGCTTCACGCATGCCGATGGCGAATGCGTTCAGGCCCTGATAGGCCTCGGGAATCGGGAACGGCGCAATATAGCCGATCTTGTTCGTCTTCGTCATCATGCCGGCGACGATGCCCTGAACATAGCGTCCCTCATAGAACCGGATATTGCCGGTCGCCATGTTGCCCGACCGCTTGTAGCCGGTGATGTGCTCGAATTTCACGTCGGGAAAGTCCTTCGAGACTTTCAGCATCGGATCCATGAAACCGAACGAGGTGCCGAAAATGATCTTGTGACCAGTGTTCGCGAGTTCCCGCGTGATACGCCCGGCATCCGGACCTTCCGGCACATTCTCGACAAAGGTTGTTTCAACCTTGTCACCGAAATGGGCCTGAACCTTCTGACGCGCGACTTCGTGCGCATAGGTCCAGCCATGATCTCCAGGTGTTCCCAAATAGAGAAATCCGACCTTAAGCGGTTCCGCCATCGCCGCACCTGTCGATACGGCAAGCGCGGTCAGGCCAACCGCAATGCCCTTCAGTAAGTTCTTCATGTTTCACTCCTTTGTTGACCAGCCGCCTTCGGCTCGGGGGATCGGGACGGTATTTTCCATGATGTGTCAGGCATCATTTACCTGCATGGAACGCACGCCCCAGACATGCCGGCGAGTTCGCCAGCGCAAATTCTCTGTTCCGTGATATCAGGACAAGAACGATGATGGTAGCAAGATAGGGCAGCATCGACAGAAATTGTGACGGGATCGTCCACCCGCGCGCCTGTCCGGCAAGCTGCATGATGGTGATGCCGCCGAAAATCAGCGCCCCGACAAAACCCCGCCACGGCATCCACGAGGCGAACACCACCAGCGCCAGCGCAATCCAGCCGCGCCCGGCAGTCATGCCCTCGGCCCAGTGCGGAGTCAACATCAGCGGCAGATAGGCGCCGCCAAGCCCGGCCATGAACCCGCCAAACAACACCGCCATGAAACGCACGCCAAGAACCGAATAGCCAAGCGCGTGCGCGCTGTCATGATTGTCACCGACGGCGCGCAGCACCAGACCGGCCCGGGTACGTTTCAGGAAAAAGGCCACCGCGGCGACAGCCGCCACCGCGCCATAAGCCATCAGATCATGCGAGAAGACGAGCTTGCCGACGGTCGGCAGGTCAGACAAAAACGGAATGCGTATGACCTGCAGCCCCTCAATGGCGTGGCCGATCAGCGGCGCGCCGACAAGACCAGACAGGCCGGCACCAAAAATCGTCAGGGCAAGGCCGGTGGCCACCTGATTGGTGGCAAAACCAAGCACCAATAAACCGAACAGCGCAGCCGTCAGCATGCCCGCAAGCCCGCCAGCAATGACGCCAAGTACGAGGCTGCCGCTGACCATGGCGATACCAAAGGCGGCCACCGCGCCCATCAGCATCATCCCCTCAACCCCAAGATTGAGAATACCGCTCCTCTCGGCAATCAGCTCGCCGGTCGCCGCATAAACCAGCGGCACCGAAGTCATGAGAACTGTCAGGATCAGATCTTCAAGCACCGCTCTCTCCTGATCTTTTGGGGCCCGCTCCCGTGGCCAGATGCGGCAAGCTGAAGGTCACATGGTAGCGGTTGAAGGTCTCGCCGGCCAGAAGCATGAACAGCAATATGCCCTTGAATACACCTGTCACCACTTTCGGCATGGCCAGCGCGATCTGCGCCGAATCACCACCAAGTTCGGCCAGCGCAACAATCAGCCCGGCGATGATCACGCCAAGCGGATTCAACCTCGCGAGGAACGCCACGATGATGGCGGTAAAGCCATATCCAAAGGAAATGTCAGGCTGCAACTGGCCAATGTTTGCAGAGACCTCGACCATTCCGGCAAGGCCGGCGGCACCGCCCGAAATACCCATCACCATGATCGTCACCAGAGCCGGGCTGAAACCGGCAAAGCGCCCTGCCCGCGGCGCATCGCCCATCACCTTCACCTGAAAGCCGAGGATGGACCGTCCAAGAACAAACCAGGCGGCAACGGCCAGAGCCAGCGCGCCTGCGACGCCCCAGTGAAGCTGGCCAAGCCGGCCGATGCCCGGCAGTTCAACCCGCGAAATCAACGCAGCATCGGCATACATCGGCGTCAGCGGAAAGCCGAAGGACATCGGATCCCGCCAGGGGCCACGCACCGTCCAGTCGATGAGAAGAATGGCGACATAGGTCAACATCAGCGAGACCAGAATCTCGTTGGTGTTGAAACGCGTCTTCAGCAACGCCGGGATCATTCCCCAAGCCAGCCCGCCAAGCACACCGGCCAGGATCATCGCCGGCATCATCACCGGCCCCGGCAAGTTCGGATAGCTGAGCGCCACGAATCCGGCAAACATCGCGCCAAGGATCAACTGTCCCTCGGCGCCGATATTCCAGACATTCGCCCGGTAGGCAAAGACAAGGCCGCTGGCAATGATGATCAGCGGACAGGCCTTGACGAAAAGATCGGCAATCTGGTCAGGCCGCGAGACCGGCGCGATAAAGAACTGGTATAGCGACGCCAACGGATCATAGCCGAGGATGGCGAAGATCATCGCCCCGATGCCAAGCGTCAACGTGATCGCGACTACCGGCGTCATCAGCGTCAGCGTCAGCGGAATTTCCTTGCGCGGGGACAGGGCGATCATGCGTGCGCCTCCGCCGTCCTGGTCGATTTTCCGGATGCCGCCTCGCTGCCACCCATCAGAAGACCAATGCGTTCCGGCGTCACATCCGCGGTGACCATCGCCTCGGACAGCGACCCGTCATACAGCACAGCAACCCGGTGCGAGATGGCGAATATCTCCTCGAGATCCTGCGAAATCATCACCACGGCAGACCCGGCGGCGGCAAGCTCGAGCATCGCCGTGCGGATTGACAGCGCGGCACCGACATCAACGCCCCAGGTTGGCTGCGATACGATGAAAACAAGCGGTCGCCGGGACATTTCCCGGCCGACAACAAATTTCTGCAGATTGCCACCGGACAGTGCGGAGGCCATCGGATTTTCCTGCGGCAACCTGACGTCGAAACTGCTGGCCACTTCGGCTGCCATCACGCGCGTCGCCATCCTGTCAATCAGGCCGCGGGTGACCGCGCTGCCAAGCGAATGCGATGTCAGAAGGGCATTGTCTGCCAGCGTCATATTCGGCACTGCCGCATGGCCGTTCCGCTCTTCCGGGACAAAACCAAGCCCGTGCTGGCGCCGCCGGGACGGACCATCACGCGTAATATTGGCACCATCGATCCGGATCATATCGGCATCACGGCCGCGCCATTCGCCGATCAGCGCCTCCATCAACTCATCCTGGCCATTGCCGGCGATACCGGCGATGCCGAGCACCTCACCCGCCCGGGCGGCAAAGGATATGCCACGAAGTGGTGTGGCAAAGGGCGTTTCGGCAGGCCGGTTCAGCGACGCAACTTCAAGAAGCGCCTTTGTCTTTGTGCCGGGGCGCTTCTGCCCGTCAATATCGCCAACGCTGTCACCGACCATCATCTCGGCAAGCTGCTTGCTGCTTTGGCCGGCGGTATCGACCGTCCCGACATTGCGCCCACGCCGCAACACCGTCGCACGCTCTGTCAGTGCGCGGATTTCCTCCAGCTTGTGCGAAATGAACAGGATCGCCACACCGGCCTCGGAGAAGCGGCGCAGCACGTCGAACAACTGGCCCGTTTCCTGCGGCGTCAGCACCGAGGTCGGCTCGTCCATGATCAGAAGCGACGGGTCCTGCAACAGACAGCGCACGATCTCGACACGCTGCTGCTGGCCAACCGAAAGATTGTGCACCC
>CAJWDO010000193.1 GCA_913031555.1 uncultured Alphaproteobacteria bacterium
TGAAACATAAACATATTTTGGGGTTTAGGATCAAAGTGTGAAGACATTCAATATCGCAACCATCCCGGCTGACGGTATCGGTCCTGAAGTGATCGAGGCCGGTGTCGCCGTTCTTGATGCGCTGGCGGCGCGTGATGGCGGCTATGCCTTCAATTTTCGGACATATGACTGGGGGTCGGATTACTACAAGGCGCATTGCAAAATGATGCCGGAAGATGGGTTGGAGCAGTTAAAGGGGCATGATGCCATCTTTTTCGGTGCTGTTGGCGCGCCGGATGTACCTGATCATATCACCCTGTGGGGGTTGCGGTTGCCGATCTGCCAGGGATTTGATCAATATGCGAATGTACGACCGACACGCATCCTGCCAGGCATTTCGCCTCCGCTTCGTGACCGAGGGCCTGGCGATCTCGACTGGGTGATCGTGCGCGAGAACTCTGAAGGTGAATATGCGGGCCATGGTGGCCGGGCGCATCGCGGCCTGCCCGAAGAGGTGGCAACCGAGACGGCGATTTTCACCCGCGTCGGTGTCGCCAGGATCATGCGACATGCTTTTTCACTTGCACAGTCGCGGCCACGCCGGATGTTGACCGTTGTTACCAAATCCAACGCCCAGCGCCATGGTATGGTGATGTGGGATGAAATCGCGGCCGAAGTTGCCGCGGAGTTCCCCGATGTGACTTGGGACATGATGCTGGTCAATGCGATGACCGTGCGCATGACCCTGAACCCGGCAAGCCTCGACACAATCGTTGCCACGAACCTTCACGCGGATATCCTGTCGGACCTCGCTGGTGCGCTTGCCGGCAGCCTTGGTGTGGCACCGACAGCCAACATTGATCCGGAACGCCGGTTTCCCTCGATGTTCGAGCCCATTCACGGGTCTGCCTTCGATATCACCGGCAAAGGGATCGCCAACCCTGTCGCCACATTCTGGACAGCCTGCCAGATGCTGGAGCATCTTGGCGAAGTGGTGCCGGCACAGCGGCTGATGAAGGCTGTCGAGGATGTCTGTGCCGCCGGTATCCTGACCCCCGATGTTGGCGGTACCGCCACCACGCGCGAGGTGACTGAGGCTGTCATCGAGACCATTCGCGGATCGAATCACTAGGGTTGCGGTGGATTGATATGGGACACAACGCTGGTCAACATCCCCCTGTTATCATCGCTGGAGGTGGTATTGGTGGCCTGACATTGGCCCTGACCCTGCATCAGATTGGTTTGCCGTGTCTGGTCATCGAACAGGTTCGCGAAATGAAGCCGCTTGGAGTCGGCATCAATTTGCAGCCAAACGCCGTTCGTGAATTGCTGGAGCTCGGCTTTACCGAGTCCGACCTTGACGGGTTTGGTGTGCCGGCACGTGAATGGGCGCTTGTCGGGATGAATGGTCAGGAGATTTATGCCGAAAGCCGCGGTCGTTTTGCCGGATATGACTGGCCCCAATATGCGGCTCATCGCGGCAATTTTCACATGGCGTTGTATGAAAGGTTCCGCCGACTTGCCGGTGATGATGCCATCAGACTTGGTTGCCGGGTGGCGGGATACAAGGTTGATGAAAGCGGGTCTGTCTCTGTTCACGTCGAGACGCCGTCAGGTGGTGAAAACATCGCCGCAAAAGTGCTGGTCGGGGCTGACGGTATTCATTCCGCCATTCGGGCGCAGATGCACCCCGATCAACCTCCCATCCATTGGGGTGGGGCCGTCATGTGGCGCGGTACCACAATGGCGAAGCCGATCCGCACCGGATCGTCCTTTATCGGTCTGGGAACGCATCGCCAGCGCATGGTGATCTATCCAATCTCGCATCCTGATCCGGAAACCGGGTTGGCACTGATCAACTGGATTGCCGAGGTGACCTATGATGATCCGTCAGCACGCGAGACGACCGGTTGGTTCGACCGTGTCGGGCTAGATGATTTCATTCATTATTTTGAGAATTGGACCTATGACTGGCTTGACGTGCCTGCACTGATCCGTGGAGCCGATGCAGCTTATGAAAACCCGATGATCGACCGTGACCCCGTGCCAAGCTGGGTTGACGGGCCGGTGGTGCTGATGGGGGATGCCGCGCACCCTATGTATCCAACCGGGTCAAATGGTGCCAGCCAGGCCATTATCGACGCGCGTATTCTTGGCGCTAAATTCCTTGAGCATGGCATTGGTGCCGCGGCATTGGCAGCTTTCGACGCGTATCTCTGCAAACCTGTCTCTGAAATCGTTCTCCGGAACCGGGGCGCCGGGCCGTTTGGCCTTCTGAACATGGTGAATGACCGGTGCGGTGGTGAGTTTGACGACATTGACGAAGTCATCCCCAGGACCGAGCGTGAGGCGTTCATGGCAAAATACAAGGAAGCCGCCGGATTTGCGCGCGACAGTTTGAATGCCGCGCCGCCAACTATCTCCGCATGCGCACGTCTGTCGGCCGACATTCACGGGTGAGGGGATGCTGACAAACACCGATATTGCCGAACTGACAACCTTTCGTCGACAGCTCCACCAATATCCGGAATTGTCGGGGCAGGAGGTGACGACCGCCGCCACCATCACAACGGCCCTGACGGCGCTGTCGCCAACGTCCGTTGTGACCCGACTTGGCGGGCATGGTGTCGCCGCAATCCTGGACAGCGGTCAGGCAGGACCAACCGTGTTGTTCCGTGCAGAATTGGACGCCCTGCCAATTGTCGAGGAAAGCGGCGTCGTCTGGACATCGTGTATTCCCGGCAAGGCGCATCTATGCGGCCATGACGGCCATATGACGATGCTTCTGGGGCTTGCGCGCCTGCTATGCCGCCACCCCGTCGAGTGCGGACGCATAGTCCTTATGTTTCAGCCCGCCGAGGAGGATGGCAGCGGTGCGCGTGCCGTTGTGGCCGACCCGCGCTATGGTGATATGGCCCCTGATTGGGCCTTTGCCATTCATAACGAGCCAGGCCTTCCCTTTGGCTATGTCGGCACGCGGGACGGGCTGATCAACTGCGCCTCACGTGGCCTTGCGATCAGGATTGAGGGGCGCGCCAGCCACGCCGCCGAACCGGAATTGGCCCTGTCGCCGGTCGGCTTGTTTGGTGAGATCATCAGCCTGCTTGAATCGCTTGGCCGGGGTGGTCCTCTTGATGAGGCTTTCCGCCTGGCCACAGTGACGCATGTAAATGCTGGCGAGCAGAGCTTTGGTATCACACCGGGTAATGGTGAAGTCTGGGTAACCTTGCGGGCCAGCAGTGATGACGGCGTTGATGATATGGAAGCGGCGGCGCGGCGCGAGATCGCCAGTCTTGTTCGGCAGACCGGCCTCCGGGTCACTTTCAGCAGGCACGATGATTTCGCCGCCTCGATCAATGATGTCGAGGCTGTCGCTGTCGCGATAAAGGCGTTGGACGCACTTGGCATTCCGCATGGCAGCGACGGTGTGCCGATGCGGGCCTCCGAGGATTTTGGTGTGTTTGGCTGGCAGGCCAGTTCGGCCATGCTGTGTCTCGGGCCTGGCGCTGATCATCCGGCGCTACACCAGCCAGACTATGATTTTCCGGATGATCTGATCCCGATTGGCACGCGGATTTTCGAGGCTATTGCACGTCATCTTTGTCGCCCCGATAACTGAGCGTTCACATGCCGCAATCCGTCGCAGTGAGACTGTTACCAATTCCCTGTGAAATCCGCTGATTCTGGTCTATCAAGCAGAATATTCCCAACCTACCGGAACTGGTTTCATGACACAGAACTCAGCCGACGATGGCCGTAACTTCCAGACATTCAGCTTTGGGACCCAAGTGCGCAAATCGCCTTATTCCGACGCCGCCCTGCGCTGGGGGGCGAAGGGGTTTTCTGTCTATAATCATATGTATATCCCGCGTGATTTTGGCGATCCGGTGCAAAATTTCTGGAATTTGGTTAATCAAGCGATCTTATGCGATGTAGCTGTTGAGCGTCAGGTCGAAATTATGGGCAAGGATGCCGCCCGTTTTACCCAATATCTGAGCTGCCGCGATTTATCCAGCTGTGCGGTCGGGCAATGTAAATATGTGCTGCTCACCGATCAGGATGGCGGGGTTATCAACGACCCTATTTTATTAAAGCTGGCAGAGGATCAT
>CAJWDO010000194.1 GCA_913031555.1 uncultured Alphaproteobacteria bacterium
CTGTCGGTTGCCATCAAGATAGGCCAGCAGCGCGTCGAGCCATTCATCACCGTCTTCATAGGCGGCCTCGGCCATGATCATGCCAAAACGGTTGTTCGAGGTCGACATCGCGGCGCGGGCCGCCGCCACGCGTTTGCGCAGAGCCGGGTCGGAAATCAACATGCTGCCGGTCTCGATGCCGGCGATGTTGAAGGTCTTGCTTGTCGCCACAAGGGTGATCAGCCTGTCGCTGATCTGCGGCGCCACCCTGGCGGTGATATGATGCTGATGACCCGGCATGACGAGGTCGTGATGAACCTCGTCACTGACAAGAATGATGTCATGCCGCACACACAGATCAGCCACCGCGCGCAGTTCATCGGCGCTCCAGACGCGGCCGCCGGGATTGTGCGGCGAGCACAGGAACAACAGCCTCTCATCACCGGTGAGCGCGGCTTTGAGAGCCCCCAGATCCATATGGAAGCGGTTATCCTCGACGACCAGCGGTGACGACACAACCCGCCTGTCATTGACGTCGATGATGCGGGCAAAGGCGTGATAGACGGGCGAGAAGACAATCACCCCCTCACCCGGTGCCGAACAGGACTGGATGATCATCGCCAGCGCGTTGACAAGCCCGTGGGTCTGCAACGCCCATTCGGGTTCGACATCCCAATCATGACGCCGCTTCATCCATGCCGCCATCGCGGCGCGGAAAGTCGAATCGTCGCCGTAATAGCCATGCACGCCGTGATCAACCATGCGCTGTAGCGCAGCATTGATCTGCGGCGCGGCGCGAAAATCCATATCGGCCACCCACAGCGGGATGCCGGTATCCAGCGGCACGCCATAGCGGCCCATATCATCCCACTTCCGGGAATGGGTGCCGTGGCGGTCGATCACCTCGTCGAAATCAATCATTGACAGTCTGTCCCTGGCCAGAGCCATTGAGTGTGCAGGCGCAGTTACGTTTCAGGAGACAAAGGATATGCGCGTTGGATCTGGAATACGATACGTTTACAGATTCGGCTTTGCCAGCCATATTTTTACCATCACCCTGTCAGTTCTCAGAAGGCCCCCATGTCAGCCACCACCGAAATTCTGAAGGACCTGATCGGCTTTGCCACCGTCAGCCGTGACCCGAATCGTGCCCTGATCGACTATGTGGCCGCACGTCTCGATGCGGTGGGTGCCGACTGGCAGGTGATCCCCGATGCGGATGGCGGCAAGGCGAACCTGTTCGCCACCACCGGGCCGCGCGGAACTGGCGGCGTCATGCTGTCGGGGCATACCGATGTGGTGCCGGTGGATGGCCAGGAATGGCGGATGCCGCCATTTACCTGCACCGAGGCCGATGGCCGACTCTATGGACGCGGAACGGCTGATATGAAGGGCTTTGTCGCCGCTGCCATCCACGCGTTCGAGACCGCCGCGAGCGGCGATCTGGCAACCCCGCTTCATCTGGCGCTGTCCTATGACGAGGAGCTTGGCTGCCTTGGCGTGCGCTCGATGATTGACATGTTGGCGGCGGCACCGGTGCGGCCCGTCATGTGTATTGTCGGCGAGCCGACCGAGATGGGGCTTGCCACCGGCCATAAGGGCAAGACCGTCGTGCATGCCGACTGTACCGGCATGGCGGCGCATTCGTCACTGGCGCCGCTGGCCGTGAATGCGGTGCATCTTGCCTGCGATCTGGTGACGGCAGTCCGGCGACGCCAGCAGGATATCGTTGAGAATGGTCAGCATGACAGCGCCTACAACATTCCCTACAGCACCCTTCATGTCGGGCGGATCGAGGGCGGTGTGCAGGTCAATATCGTGCCGCAGGAAGCGCGTGTGGAGTTCGAGATCCGCAACCTTGCCGATGATGACCCACAGGCCATCATCGAGGCCATCAGGGCCGACATCGCGCCGGTCATCGCGGCGGCGCGCAAGATCTCGCCCGCGGCGGATATCAGCCTGACGGTGGTCAACAGCTATCCCGGCCTTGAAACCGCACTTGACGCCGATGTGGTGAAGCTGCTCCGTGACCTGACCGGGGTGAATGCCACCTGCAAGGTTGCCTTCGGCACCGAAGGCGGGCTGTTCGCGCGTGACCTCGGCATTCCGACAATTGTCTGCGGACCGGGATCGATGGACCAGGGACACAAGCCGGATGAGTTTGTCACCGCCGCGCAACTGGCACTGTGCGATGACATGCTGGCCAGCCTGACCAGCCGACTTCAGGCAGGCCTATAGGCAGGTCTTTGGGCAGGCCTCCCTAGAGACAGGCATCAAGCCCGTCCATAAGCTGGTGAACTTCGGCGTCGGACGTGTAATGCACGAAACTGAGGCGCAGCACGCCGGCCTCGGCATCGCACCCCATCGCGCCGATGGTCCGCACGGCATAGAAATCACCGGCCCCAGCCATCACTCCATGCCCGGCAAGCGCCTCGGCAATGGCCGTTGCCGGCCGTGCCGTGTGAAGCGCCACTGTCGGCACGCGGCCGATCTCCCCGCCAAGATCACCTCTGCCCAGAATGCGCGCGTCATTGCGACTGCCTAGAAAATCCAGGAGCGGTGCCAGAGTCCGGTCCTCATGCGCGCGCTGCATCGCGGTGACAACACGCGCCCTCTGCGCCGGTCCGGCGTCGCCGCCATCATGATGCGCATAAAGCGCGTCGACGTAATCCACCATGCCGGCAGCGGCGGCAATCTGTGCATGGTCCGGGCCGGCCGGCGTGAACCGCTTGGTCCGCGCGTCGGCATTGAAGAAATGCGCCTGATTGGCAAGCCTGTCGGCAAGATCGCGCCGGACCACCATGATCCCCTGATGCGGCCCGTAGGTCTTGTAGCTGGAAAACAGATAGATATCGGCACCAAGAGCGTCGATATCGGGAAATCCGTGCGGCGCCATGCTGACCCCGTCGACACATGTCACGGCACCAACATCATGCGCCATCGCCACAATCCGGGCGACCGGGTTTTCCTGGCCGACAATGTTTGAACAATGCGGGAAACAGACAAGCTTCACACGCTCATCCAGAAGATCGGCAAGCCGGTCGGTCTCAAGCTGGCCGCTTTCGGCATCGACATACCATTCACGGATTTCCATACCGCGCCGCGCCAGCCGCCGCCAGGCGCCGCTGTTGGCCTCATGATCCTGGTCGGTGACAATAACCACGTCACCCGGAGACAGGGTTTCGGCAAAGGCCTGCGCCAGCACATAGGTATTCTGGCTTGTCGATGGCCCGAAGCTCAGCTCGTCAGTCTCGACATTCATCATCGCGGCAAGTCGCAACCGCGCCTCATCCATCTCCTCGCCGCCAGCCCGGCTCGCGGCATAGGGCGCATATGGCTGGACCTTGCGCTGCGTGTAGAAGCGGTGCAGCCGGTCAATGACCTGGCGGCATGTGTAGGACCCGCCGGCATTCTCGAAGAAAGCCTGGCTGGCCAGCGACGGTTCTTCAAAGGCGGGAAACTGGCCGCGGACAAAATCAATATCGAGATCGGTGGTCATCTACCCTGCTCCGTTTACATAAACATTCTGTCCCGTCAGGACCGGTTGAGACTGCCGGCGTCCGGGCCCCATACATCGCTTACCGCATAGCCGTCGGCAAAGATATCACCGGGATCAGACTCGATCACCGTCTCGCCAAACCGCCAGCCACGCCCACTGATCCGGGGCAGTACCGCCGGCCGGCCGGCGACCTCGCTGACACCTGTCAGCGTGACATCAAATCGTGAACCGATGACAGACCGCGTGGTGATGGTCTCGCCAACCGCGATGGCGCCGCGCGCATGCAACGCCGCAAGATGCGCCGATGAACCGGTGCCGCAGGGGCTGCGGTCAATCCGGCCCGGCGGCATGATGGTGGCAGTGCGTGTCTCGCCCGATGACAGGCTCTGTCGGAACATCACATAGGCGATGCCGGTGATCGCCGGAATTTCCGGATGGGAAATGTCATGGGCGCTATTGAACTCCGACTTCAACACCATGCCGATCTCGGCAAGCCGCGCCGCATTCTCCGACAGGATTTCCAGTCCCACCTGCCCGACATCGACCAGCGCATAAAACACCCCGCCATAGCAGATATCAGCGTTGATACGGCCAAATGACTCCGTCT
>CAJWDO010000195.1 GCA_913031555.1 uncultured Alphaproteobacteria bacterium
GCCCATCAGCTCGGCGGTGCGGGCGATCATCTCGCAAAAGCTGTCCAGCGTGCAGCTGGTGCCGTCCTTCAGATGATGCGGGTAAAGGGAAAAGCCCAGCATCCCGCCGCTTTCGCCAAGTGCTTTCAGAACATCATCCGACTTGTTGCGGCGCGCCGGATGCCAGAATGACGGGTTGGCGTGGGTGATGGCAATCGGCCGGGATGACACGTCTATGGCATCGAGTGTCGAACGCTCGGCCGAATGGCTCATATCAATGACCAGCCCCACCCGGTTCATCTCGGCGATAACAGCGCGTCCCATGCGGGTGATGCCGGTATCCTCGCTCTCGTAACATCCGGTGGCCAGCAGCGACTGGTTGTTATAGGTCAGCTGCATGAAACGCGCGCCAAGCATGTGGCAGATTTCCACAAGTCCGATATCATCCTCGATCGGCGACGGGTTCTGAAAACCGAAAAAGATGGCGGTGCGCCCCTCGGACCGGGCCCGCCGAACATCGTCTCCTGTCCGGCCTGCAAAAATCAGGTCTGAATGCCGCTCAAACCAGCCATTCCAGCGTTCCACATTCGCCACCATTTCACGAAATATCTCGTGATAGGCGATGGTCACATGCACGGCATCAACACCGCCTTCGCGCATCTGCCGGAAGATTTTTTCCGACCAGTTGCAATATTGAAGACAGTCAATCACATGCATGGCGGACCCTATGAAACCGCGCCGGCCGCGATATAGGCGGTCTTCATGCTGGTATAAAACTCGACGGCGTGCTGCCCCTGTTCGCGCGGGCCGTAGGAACTGTCACCGCGGCCGCCGAACGGCACGTGATAGTCGGTGCCGGCGGTTGCCAGATTGACCATGACGACACCGGTCTCGGCGCGGCGGCGGAAATCGCTCGCGCGGGCCAGCGACTGCGTCATGATCCCGGCAGTCAGGCCGAAATGCGTGTCATTCGACAGTGCCAGCGCCTCATCATACGACCCGGCGCGAATCACACAGGCGATGGGGGCGAACATTTCCTCGCGATTGATCCGCCAGTCATTGCCGGTGCCGGCAACAACGCAGGGTGCCATGTAATGGCCGTCATGCGCCATATCGAGGCGCTCGCCGCCGCACAGGATCTCGCCGCCCTCACTTTTTGCCAGCGCGACATAATCCAGATTTTCGGCAAGCTGACCTTCGCTGACAACCGGGCCGATCTGCGTGCCATCTTCCAGCGCATGACCAACCTTCAGCGCCTTCGTGGTCGCCACCAGCCTGTCGACAAACGCGTCATGCACGGCGTCATGAACAATCAGGCGTGACGAGGCGGTGCATTTCTGGCCGGTTCCGCCAAAGGCGCCATTCGCCGCGCAGGCCACCGCCAGATCCAGATCGGCATCATCCATCACGACAAGCGCGTTTTTCGATCCCATCTCCATCTGCAGGCGCGGCATATTGCCGATGGCGGAGGCGGCGATCCGCCGGCCTGTCTCGACCGACCCGGTGAAGGTGATGGCGTTCACCGCCGGATGCGAGACAAGCGCATCGCCGACGGTGGCGCCCGATCCCATGACCAGGTTGAACAGCCCTGCCGGCAACCCGGCATCGGCGATAATCTCGGTCACGGCGACGGCCGAGGCCGGGACCAGATTGGCCGGCTTCCAGATGACAGCATTGCCGTAGGCCAGTGCCGGCGCGATTTTCCAGACAGCGGTGGCGGTGGGGAAATTCCACGGGCTGATCACCGCGACAATGCCGACAGGATCACGCCGCACATCGATCTCGATTCCGGGCCGTACCGAATCCGCATTGTCACCGATCTGGCGCAACACCTCGGCAGCGTAATAGGTAAAGAACTGGCCGGCGCGATAGACCTCGCCCCGCCCCTCGGCGCGCGGCTTGCCTTCCTCGCGGCTGAGAAGCTCACCAAGCTCATCGGCCCGCGCCATCAGCGCGTTGCCAATATGCATCAGGGCGGTCTGGCGTGCTTCAAGTCCCGTTGCCTGCCATTGTTTCTGCGCGGTGTGGGCGCTGTCCAGGGCGCGTTCCAGATGATCTGTCTCTGCCTGAGCGTAGGTGCCGATCAGATCGGTGATATCCGACGGGTTGCGGTTTTCAATAGCATTGTCAGCGGTAAGCCATTCACCGGCGATATAATTTCTGTGCATATTCATTTTGCCCTGTTCGTTTGGCCCCGTTTATTTGGCCCCATTTGTCCGTCCATGGCCGCCAAGATCATAGCGCACCAGCGCCTTGAACACAGCCTTCATGGTGATCGTGCCGACGCGCCCGTCATCCTCATGAACGGCAAAGCTGCGGTCGATATCGCCCTCGGCATGGGCGATCAGACTTTCCAGCGACATGTTGGCGTCGACCTCGCCATGGCTTGGTTTGGTGCGCTTGTTATCGTCCATGATCGAACGGACCTTCAGGACACGGGCACGGTTGATGTCGCTGACGAACTCCTCGATATAGGGATCGCTGGGATTCAGCAGGATATGCTGAGGCTCACCCTGCTGGACGATGAACCCGTCTTTCAGGATGACAAGATGGTCGGCAAGCTTCAGCGCCTCGTCCAGATCGTGGGTGATGAAGACAATGGTTTTGTGAAGATCCTGCTGAAGCCCCAGAAGAAGGTCCTGCATCGAGGTGCGGATCAGCGGGTCGAGCGCGGAGAACGCCTCGTCCATCAACATTACCTCAGCATTCGAAGTCAGCGCCCTCGCAAGCCCGACACGCTGTTGCATGCCGCCTGACAATTGATGTGGGAAGGCATCCTCATTGCCGTCCAGCCCCACACGCTGGATCCATTTGATGGCTTCCTCGGTGGATGCGCTGTCATCTTCGCCACGAATTTCCAGTGCCAGCATCGTGTTCTGCAATACTGTGCGGTGCGGCAGGAGGGCGAATTTCTGGAACACCATCGACATCTTTGTCTGCCGAAGGGCGCGAAGCCGTGCCCCGTCATAGGCCATGATGTCCTCGCCATCCATTTCGATCTCGCCGGCTGTTGGCTCGATCAGTCGATTGAGATGGCGGATCAATGTCGATTTGCCGGACCCAGACAACCCCATGATCACCGTGATCAGGCCTGATTTGATATCGACATTGATGTTGTTGAGGCCGATGACATGGCCGGTGCGGCGCTGGATGTCGGCCTTGTCGATACCGTCCGACAGCATCGGCAGGATCGACGCCGGGTCATCGCCAAAAATCTTGTAGAGATTGCGCACGGCAATCTTGACCGGCTTGTCTGCAGTGGCCACGACGTAACTCCCGTCTAGATCTTGCGTGATTCGTCAATCCGGGCCAGCGCCGCTTTGGACACCCGGTCGAGAATGACAGCGAGAAGGACAATACCAAAACCAGCAACAAACCCGACGCCAAGCCGCAGATTGTTGATGCCGTCAAGCACCAGCGTGCCAAGTCCCGGTGCCGACACCAGCGAGGCGATCACGACCATCGCCAGACTCATCATGATGGTCTGGTTGATTCCGGCCATGATGTTCGGCAGCGCCAGCGGTATCTCCACATGAACGAGTTTCTGCCGCGCCGTCATGCCATAGGCGTTCGCCGCCTCGATGACATCGCGGTCAACAAGCCTGATCCCGAGATTGGTCAGGCGGATCACCGGCACGATGGAATAGAGGATGATGGCAAGACCGTAGAGCTTCGGCTCGGTGATCTTGAACAGGAAGATCAGCGGAATGAGATAGACGAAGGTCGGCAGCGTCTGCAGCATGTCGAGGATCGGCGTGATGACTCGCTGCGCGGTGTCGTTCTTCGACATCAGGATCCCTGTTGGCACGCCGAGGATCGCGCACAGCACGGTGCAGACAAAGATGATCGACAATGTCTGCACGGCATAGCCGTAATGATCGGTGAACAGGAAAAAGGCAAAGCAGCCGGCGACAAAGGCGGTGATTCGCCAGGATTTCGAGGACAGCATGGTGCCGACAAGAATGAGCGGCACAAGACACCACCACGGCAGCGTCGTGAACAGGGTAAGCGCCCCGTCGAGCGCCCAGGATAGTGGCTGCGTCATTGGGTCGAGGACCAC
>CAJWDO010000196.1 GCA_913031555.1 uncultured Alphaproteobacteria bacterium
GCGAAGTGTCGATACCGAAGATATGGTGCTGGCGCTCAAAGGTGCTGACGAGCCGCTTCGTGACAAGCTGTTCAGCTGTATGTCATCACGCGCCGCCGCCAACCTGCAGGACGAAATGGAAGCTCTTGGCCCTGTCCGACTGACCGAGGTCCAAGAAGCGCAGAAGCGGATCATCAACGTGGCACGCCGCATGTCGGATGAAGGATCGATTGTCCTTGCCGGCCGTGGTGGCGATGACTTCGTCGGATAACGGGAGTGGCTGACAGATGTCAACCGGCAACGCACATCAGGAACAGTTGAACGAGGCGTTCAACGCCGCCATCGCCGAGGATGCTCCGACAGGCAAGCTCGAGGATGCGGAAATTCAGCGTCTTGTGGCGCTGTCGAACGATGCTGCTTTCGAGCGTACCGAGCGGATTCCGGTGAAAACCGTCGAAGCTTTCGAGCCACGTTCGCTTGTCTCGATCGCCATGGCGGCACAGCGCCGCCGCGAAAACGAAATACATACCGCGATGGCTGCCGGTGCCACGACCGAGGATCAGGATGCCGGGGGCGCCGCTGGTCTGGCCGACGGCGATGAAGTCATTTCCGAAAATGCCGAAAATGCCGACGCCGGTGCCGCCGGTGCCGATGATGCTGGCACTGATGCAGGCGGCGTCGGGGCTGAGGGCGACGTGGAGGCTGGTGACGGGGAAATGGCTGCTGAGGGTGAGCCATCCTCGACATCGCAGGCTGATTTTGAGGCCGGTCGCCTTGAAGGGCTCGAAGAAGGCCGCCGCCAGGGTGTTGAAGAAGGCCAGGCCAAAGGTATGGAAGAAGGCCGCGCCACCGGTCGCGCCGAGGCATCTGCGCAGCTGGAACGCGCCGTACAGGCATTCGAAGCTGCCAGCGCACGACTTGCCGAACTCACCGAGGTGGACAGCGCGGCGCTTGGTGAGAGCATCAACAATGCCATTCTCCAGCTCGCCAGTGAGCGCGCCGGGCAGGCCATTGCCGAATTGCCGGACAGCTTCGCCAACAGGATCGAATCGCTTCTGGCCACCATTCGCACTGTCTCGGGTCAGCCTTCAATCAGGCTGAATCCTGGTGATCTGACCAGCATTCAACCTCTTGTGGATACCCGTGAAAAGCTTCGTCATTGTAATTTCATCGCCGATCCGGCACTTGCCAGCGGTGATCTGTCAGTGATGGTTGGCACCATCGGGATTGACGATATTATCGTGCCGCAGCGCAGTGAGGCGGACGTCGAAACGACAGATGACGTCCAGGAACTTCAAAGTCACCCTGAAGCAGTTGATGCAAGCGAAGCAACCGATTCCGCCGAAGCACCTGAAGGTCCGGAAAATGATCCGGAGGCCAGGCCAGAAAGCGGCTTGGAGGACGGGCCGGATGGCTGATCTTTCGCAGGCGCTGATTAATGATATAGACCTTGCGGCGCAGGGCCGGAATCTGTCGATGTTCGGTCATGTCAGCCGCTTTGACGGGCAGATGATCGAATGTGGTGGGTTCCCTGCGAATATCGGATCGTTGTGCCATGTCGAGACGGATGATGATGAGCCCGCGGTCGCCGAATTGATCGGGTTCAACAATGGCAACAATCTTCTGTCGCTTCACCAGTTTGGCGCACGCATCCGCGTTGGTGCGCGGGTAACGCTTGCCGATGACGGCGCGATGGTGCCGGTAGGCGATGATCTTCTGGGGCGCATTACCGACGCGCTTGGCAAACCGATTGATGGCGGTGGCCCGCTCCGGCTGGATGGCTCATGGCCACTGATGGGGCGCGAGATCAATCCGCTTGCCCGCAAACCGGTGGACTCACCGCTTGATGTCGGGGTGCGGGCCATCAACGCTCTTCTTACCGTTGGCAAGGGGCAGCGCATCGGCATTATCGCTGGGTCGGGTGTCGGCAAGTCTGTGCTTCTTGGCATGATGAGCCGTTTCACCACCGCCGATGTTGTTGTTGTCGGAATGATTGGCGAACGTGGCCGCGAGGTTGGGGAGTTCGCAAAGATGGTTCTCGATCAGGAATCGAAGTCCCGCACAACCATTGTCGCGGTACCGGCGGATCGCTCGCCGCTGCTGCGGATCCGCGGTGCCGAGCGCGCCACCGCCATTGCCGAATATTACCGTGATCAGGGCAAGGATGTGCTGCTGATCATGGACTCGCTGACCCGCGTGGCACATGCCCGCCGGGAGATCGGTCTTGCACTTGGCGAGCAGCCGACGGCAAAGGGATATCCGCCGTCGGTCGTATCAATGATCCCGCGATTGATCGAACGCACGGGAAGTGGTGCTGCCGGCAAGGGGACCATCACCTCGATCTATACCGTTCTGGCTGATGGTGACGATGCCAATGACCCGGTTGTCGATACGGCGCGGGCGATTCTTGACGGCCATATCCTGCTGTCCCGCCAGCAGGCGCAAATGGGGATATATCCGGCCATCGACGTGCCGATGTCCGTAAGCCGTGTGATGACTGATATCGCTGATAAGGTGCAGCTTGAATCAGCCGGCAAGTTCCGCCGGCTTGTCTCGCTCTATCTCGAGAACCGTGACCTGATCCTTATGGGTGGCTATACGCCGGGCCAGGATCCCGATCTCGACCTTGCTGTCGCGATATGGCCGCAGCTGATGGAATTGATCCAGCAGAATGGCGCTGACAAGGCTGAATTCGGAGCCAGCCGTAATGCCCTTGTCTCGTTGATGGGCGGTTGAATATGGCCGGCGGCAAAAGCCTTTTCCATCGTTTCGCCCTGAAACAGAAGCTTGCCCTTGTGCGCAAGACAAAGGCCGTGAAAACCTTGCAGGACGAACTTGATCGGGCCGTCAATGTCCGTGACCAGCTTGCCGAAATGGCCGATGGCATGTCGGTGCCGGCCGGTGAGACGACGATCCGCCATCTTCGCTCCGCCAGCTGGTATGGCAATCAGGTTCACGACCAGTTGAAGACCATTTCCAACAGAACCGAATTCCTGTCAGAGGAGGTGGCAAGCCACCGCCGTGACGCCGCCAGGACCCGTCACCAGCATACGCGTGCGGTGGAGAGGAGCGAGGCCGATGATCGTGCCCGGCAAATCGAGCGCGAGGAACGGTTCGAGGCTTCGATGCCGCCGCGGCGCCGGAAGTAGTGGCCCGCTGCGATGCCCGGGATGGCATCCTTCTTGCAGTGATCCTTGCGGAATTGTCTTTCAGTGCCGACACATTACAAATGTCGGCTACAGGGAACGGGGTCAGCTCATGAACATAATGGATGCAATGGGAGATGCGGCGCGAACCTCTTCCGGTCTGGCGCCAGCCGGCGATTTGGCCGGTATGGATGTTGGCGCGGATTCCGAAACGCTGGCCCTGTTCGCAAGCCTCTTTGCCATGATGCAGGGGCCCCAGCCCGACGATGCCGCCGTCTTGCAGGACGGCGTGGAGGCAGCGTCTCAAGCCAAGTCAGATCCGGCGGCCCAGACCCCCCTTCCAGCAGCAGCGATGTTGATGGCGGCGCGTGGCCTTGGCAGCAGCCCGGCCTCCGGACTTCCTGACGATGATATTGTTGGCGCTCGCGACAGGACTGCGAAAACTGCCGTTGCCGTTGCCGGTGACGCCGCACATCTTGTCAGGCTGTTGCTGACCGCACGTGACATTACAATGCCGGACGGGGCCATACCAGACGGGGCCATACCGAATGAGGGCGCGCCAGCGCAGATTGCGTCTGACCAGGGTCTGGTGCCTGTAGGCACCAGCAAGACCGCGACCGAAATGCTGACTGGCGCCATTGAAATTCTGCGTTCGCTTGATGCTGTTGGCACAACGCAGGATGTGGCCGCCGATAAGCCCAACATCACAGAAATGATGACGAAATTATCACCAGAGTTTATTGGCCCGATGCCGGCGGTGGAAATGCCAGCGGTAACAATGCCAGCAGTGACGATGCAGGCGCTTGCCGCCCCGTCAGCTGACTTTGTCGGCCCGATGCCGGCGGTGACGATGCCAGCAGTGACGATGCAGGCGCTTGCCGCCCCGTCAGCTGACTTTGTCGGCC
>CAJWDO010000197.1 GCA_913031555.1 uncultured Alphaproteobacteria bacterium
TGGCACGAGTAAAAAGAGGCACCACCACCCACGCCCGTCACTCGAAGGTGATGAAGGCGGCAAAGGGTTATTACGGGCGCCGCAAGAATACATTTCGCACCGCGACCCAGGCTGTCGACAAGGCACGTCAATATGCCTATCGCGACCGTCGCACCCGCAAGCGTGAATTCCGCGCCCTCTGGATCCAGCGGATCAACGCCGCGGCCCGCCTGCATGGTCTGACCTATTCGCAGATGATGGGCGGCCTGATCAAGGCCGGTGTCGAGGTCGACCGCAAGATGCTGGCCGACCTGGCGGTCAACGAGCCGGCAGCCTTTGCCGCGCTGGTTGAAAAATCGCGCGCGGCGGCATAGTCCAGGACATCATCTGACACCAAAATGGGGCTGTCGCCTTGACCACTGATCGGAATATCTCTCGATCCGGTGGTCCGGAGCGGCGGCCCCTTTTCCTTGGGTCCTTCTTCGTGTCGATGGCAGGATGGTTAGCATGCAGAATCTCGACAATCTGACTTTGGAAATCTTGACCGGCATCGAGGCCGCAACGTCACTTGAGGCGCTTGAGGCGGTGCGGATCGACGTACTTGGCAAAAAGGGCCGGGTATCGTTGATGATGCGTGAGCTTGGCGGTATGGACCCCGAGGAGCGCAAGGCCGCCGGGCAGGCGCTGAATGTGGTCAAGGATCGCATCGCCGCCGCCATCGAGACACGGCAGAACGCGCTGTCACGGGCGGCGCTGGATGAACGTCTTGCCGCCGAGGCGATTGATGTCAGCCTGCCATCACGCCCCGAGACCGAGGCACGGCTTCATCCGCTGTCGCGAACGATTGAAGAGGTCGTGGCGATCTTTGCCGAGATGGGATTTGCCGTTGCCGAGGGGCCGGATATCGAATCCGACCATTACAACTTCACCGCGCTGAACATTCCCGAAGAACATCCGGCGCGCCAGGAACATGACACTTTCTATCTGCCGCCCGATGCGGAGGGAAAGCGCAAGGTTCTGCGCACCCACACCTCGCCGGTGCAGATCCGCACCATGGAAACCACCGAGCCGCCAATTCGTATTATTGTGCCGGGCCGCACCTATCGGTCCGACCATGACGCCACCCATTCGCCGATGTTCCATCAATGCGAGGGGCTGGTGATTGGTGATGGCATTCATATGGGGCATCTGAAGGGCTGCCTGATCGATTTCTGCCGTGCCTTCTTTGGCGTTGATGATCTGCCCGTGCGTTTCCGGCCAAGCTATTTTCCTTTCACCGAGCCGTCGGCCGAGGTCGATATTGGCTGCACACGCGATGGCGGCGGCTTGAAGATCGGGGCTGGTGATGACTGGCTGGAAATTCTGGGCTCCGGTATGGTGAACCCGCGGGTGCTAGCGAATTGCGGCTACGACCCGGAGAAATACCAGGGCTTTGCCTTCGGCATGGGGATCGAGCGGATCGCGATGCTGAAATACGGCATCCCGGATCTGCGGACCTTCTATGACAGTGATTTGCGCTGGATGCGGCATTACGGGTTCCTGCCGTTCGATGCGCCGTCGGTACATGCCGGCCTTGCGGGAGGGAGTGTCTGATGAAATTCACCCGTGACTGGCTTTACGACCATCTCGACACCGCCCGCCCGCTGGAGGAGATACTCGAGGCGCTTCCGATGCTTGGCCTCGAGGTTGAGAGTTTCGATGATCCGGCGCAGCGTCTGGCGTCCTTTACCATCGCCGAGGTGATCTCGGCTGAACAGCACCCCGATGCCGACCGACTGCGCGTCTGCATGGTCAATACCGGCAGCGGTGATCCGGTGCAGGTTGTCTGCGGCGCGCCGAATGCCCGCGCCGGCATGAAGGGTGTTTTCGCGCCGGTCGGTGCCTGGGTGCCGGGGATCGAGCTGGAGTTGAAGGCAGGCAGCATCCGTGGTCAGGATTCGAACGGCATGCTGTGTTCGGAGCGTGAGATGATGATCTCGGACGAGCATGACGGTATCATCGAGCTTGCCGCCGACGCACCTCTTGGCGAGAGCTTTGCCGGTTTTGCCGGGCTGGACGACCCGGTGATCGAGATCGCCATCACGCCGAACCGTGCCGACTGCCTTGGCGTTCGCGGCGTGGCGCGCGATCTGGCGGCGGCCGGCTATGGCACGCTGAAACCGCTGGATACCAGTGCGCATGACGGCGGCTTTGACAGCCCGGTGAGATGGCGTCTTGACCTTGAGGGTGCCGGGCATCTGTGTCCGCTTATCACCGGCATCGCCTTTCGCGGCGTTACGAACGGGCCGAGCCCGGACTGGATGGCGCGCCGCCTGACGGCCATTGGCCAGCGTCCAATCAGTGCGCTTGTCGACATCACCAACTATGTGATGTTCGATCTTGGCCGGCCGCTGCATGCCTATGACACGGCTAAAATCCATGGCGATGAGCTGATCGTGCGGCAGGCCGATGGCGGTGAGCCCTTTGCCGCGCTGAATGAGAAAACCTACCAGATGCAGCCTGGCATGATCACCATCGGCGATGCCGAGGGGGTCGATGATCTTGCCGGCGTGATGGGCGGCGAGCGTACAGGCGTCAGCGAGACCACCACCGAAATGTTCCTCGAGATTGCGGTGTTCGATCCGATCTCGGTGGCGACAACGGGGCGCAAGCTGAACCTGAACTCAGACGCCCGCTATCGGTTTGAGCGCGGCCTTGATTCGGAAGGCCCGAACTGGACCGCAGGTCATCTCGCCCGCATGGTCACTTCAATCTGTGGCGGTGAGGCATCAATGCCTGTCACGGCCGGCCCCGGGGTCGACTGGCAGCGAAGCATATTCCTGGCATCCGGCAAGGTCGAGGCGCTGACCGGCATGATTGTCGAGGCAGGTGAGCAACAACGCATTCTCGAAGCTCTCGGCTTTACCGTCAGCGCGGCCACCGGCGGGTGTGACGTCGCCCCGCCGCCCTGGCGCGGCGATATTGACGGTGCCGCCGATCTGGTTGAGGAAATCGCCCGCATCCGCGGCTTTGACCATCTGCCAATGGCGCATCTGCCGCGCGACGAAGTGGTGGCAAAGCCGTCTCTCAGCCCGGCGCAGGCGCGTCTGTTCCGGCTGCGCCGTGCGCTGGCTGGGCGCGGCCTGATGGAGGCGGTGACCTTTTCGTTCCTCGGCGTGGCTGACGCGATGCGTTTTGGCGGTGGCGGTGCGGCGCTGACGCTGGTCAACCCGATCAGCGCCGATCTGTCGGTGATGCGACCTTCGATACTGCCAAATCTTCTGGCCGCCGCGGCGCGCAACCAGGATCGCGGTGAGGGTGACGCCGCGATGTTTGAGGTGGGACCTGTGTTCCTTGGTGATGCGCCGGAAGATCAACGCACCGCTGTCACGGGTCTGCGCCATGGTGGTACTGCTCCGCGCGAATGGCATGGTGCAAAGCGCAAGGTCGATGTGTTTGACGCCGTGCCGATGCCGAATCGGCACTGGCCGCGCTGGGGATCAAGCTTGCCGGCGTGCAGGTGCATGGCCCGGCGCAGATTGGCGACGTTCCCACATGGTATCATCCGAGTCGGGCCGGCAGGCTGGTCCAGGGCCGCACTGGACTGGCAAGCTTTGGTGAAATCCACCCGTCGGTGGTCGATGCCTGCGGCCTGCGAGGCCGTGCGGTCGGGTTCGAGATTCATGTCGATGACGTTCCGCTGCCGAAATGGAAAGGCCCGGCGCGTCAGCTTTTGTCGCTGTCGGTCTACCAGCCTGTCACCCGCGATTTCGCCTTCATCGTCGATACGCAGATTACCGCCGGTGATCTGATGAAGGCGGTGAAGTCCGGGGCCGGGCCGTTGATGACCGACATGCGGGTCTTTGATCTGTATGAAGGCACAAATATTGGCGAGGGCAAAAAGTCGATCGCTGTCACGATCACCCTGACCCCGACAAGAGCGACGTTGACCGAGGCGGAGATCGAGTCCATCTCGGCCGAGATCGTGAAGATCGCCGGCAAGAACTGTGGTGCTGAACTTCGACAGTGAACCCCCAACAATG
>CAJWDO010000198.1 GCA_913031555.1 uncultured Alphaproteobacteria bacterium
GAGGCCATGCGCCGCCACATCGGAGGCGATCATCAACGGCACTTCGCCGTCCTTGAATTTCTGCAGCGCTTCCAGCCGTGCCGACTGGGTCATGTCGCCATGCAGGGCGACAGCGTCGAACTCATGTTGCTTCAGCGAGGTGACAAGTGTGCTGATGTCGCGTTTTCTGTTACAGAAAATCACTGCGTTTTTTACTTCCTCGCTGCGAAGAAGGTTGCGAAGCGCCTCGCGTTTGCCGCGTGGGCTGGTCCAGGTGAGATGCTGTGCGACGGTGTCGGCGGTTGATGCCGGCGGTGCCACTTCGATCACTTTCGGGTTGGAGACGAACTTGTTGCTCAGTTTCTTGATGTCGTCAGACAGCGTGGCCGAGAAGAACAGCGTCTGGCGAAGCGGTGGCAACAGCCCCACAATACGCTCGACATCGGGAATGAAACCCATATCCAGCATGCGGTCGGCCTCGTCGATGACAAGGATTTTCACATCTGTGAGAAGGACCTTGCCGCGCTCGAAATGATCAAGCAGACGGCCCGGCGTCGCGATCAGAACATCTACACCCTTGCTGAGGGCGGCGTTCTGGTCGGCAAAGCTGACGCCGCCGATGAGAAGCGCCATCGACAATTTGTGATAGGTGCTGAATTTTTCAAAGGAATCGGCGACCTGGGCGGCCAACTCGCGCGTTGGCGCCAGGATCAGTGACCGTGGCAGCCGCGCCTTGGCGCGTCCTGCGGCCAGAATTTCAATCATCGGCAGTGTGAAGGAAGCCGTCTTGCCGGTGCCGGTTTGCGCCGAGCCGAGGATATCGCGTCCCATCAACACATAGGGGATGGATTTTTCCTGGATCGGAGTGGGGGCTGTATAGCCAAGGTCGGCGACAGCCTGGCTTAGCTCTGGGCAAAGGCCAAGATCAGAAAAATTCAACGTAAGCGTCCTTTGGCAACGTGTCTTTCAATTTGCACGGGGGAGAAGCCCTTTTTCGATATACACTGAACGGTCTCGATGCAATGAACGGTGTCGTAGTGTTGATCGGCGGTCTTGCGCTGAGCTAATGTTGGTGTAGTACATACAGAGTTAACATGTGAAGGTCAATCATATTGCGGCAGCGCGCGAAAGCGTCGACCGGGGTCCCCATCATGTCATCATTCCCAACGCCTGTTTTCATTCCCGGCCTTGTCTGCACGGCCGATTTGTTCGCCGCGCAATGCGCCGATCTCGACCATCCGGTCGCGCCGGTTGTCGCCGACACGCTGGCAGGCAACGGCCTCGCCGATATGGCGGAAGTCGCATTGTCGCGCGTCAAGGGGCCGGTGGTGCCGATCGGGTTGTCGATGGGGGGATATGTGGCGCTGGAGATGGCGCGACAGGCACCTGGCCGCATTGCCGGGATGGCGCTTCTCAACACGGCCTATGGCACCGATACCCCCGAACGGCGCCAACAGCGCCTGGCGACCATCGAAATGGCGAAAAGTGACAGGTTCCGTGGTGTGACGCGACATCTGCTGAAAAGTTTTCTGTCGCCTGCCGCGATGGAGGATGAGGCGCTGGTGGCGCGGGTCATCGCCATGGCCGAATCCGTGGGGCGCGAGAACTTCATCCGGCAGCAACAGGCCATCCTGAACCGCCGCGACCAGGCCGACGCGCTTCGTGGATTGTCGGTGCCGGCGTTGGTGCTGTGCGGCAGTCTTGATACGCTGACGCCACCCGCCATCTCGCACGAGATGGCGGCGCTCGCCCCGCAGGCGGACCTCGTGATCCTCGATGGTGTGGGGCATCTGTCGACAATGGAGGCGCCGGATGCGGTCACCGCGCATCTGAACGGGTTTCTGGTGGGTCTGGGTGCCTAGGCCCTAGACATCGAGATCGGCAAGAACCTCTTCGGCGTGGTCGCGGATATAGACAAAGCGCAATTCGGCCTTCTTGCCCATCAGCGTCGAGACAAGCTGATCAACACCGCGGCGGGCATCGGCACCGGAACTGTCGCGGCGCGGCAGGTCGACCCTCAGCAACCGGCGGCTTGCCGGGTTCATCGTTGTTTCCTTCAACTGCCCGGGCGGCATTTCGCCAAGCCCCTTGAAGCGGCTGATCTCGATCTTGCCGCGCTTGTCAAAGCCGCTCTCGGCCAGTACCTCGCGCTGCGCGTCGTCGAGCGCGTAGAGCGTGGTGCCGCCCTGGGTCATGCGATAGAGCGGCGGCTGTGCCAGAAACAGGCGTCCGGCCTCGATCAGCGCCGGCATCTCACGATAGAAATAGGTCATCAGCAGCGCCGCGATATGCGCCCCGTCGACATCGGCGTCGGTCATGATGATGATCCGGCCATAGCGCAGATCATCGACCCGGAAATCCTTGCCTGGCCGCACGCCAAGCGCGAGTGCGAGATCGGACAGCTCCTGGTTGGCGCCAAGCTTTTCGGTGCTGGCGCTGGCGACGTTCAGGATCTTGCCGCGAAGCGGCAGCACCGCTTGGGTCTTGCGGTTGCGTGCCTGCTTTGCCGAGCCGCCGGCCGAATCCCCCTCGACAAGGAACAATTCGGTCAGGTCGGTGTCGCTTGCCGTGCAGTCGGCAAGCTTGCCGGGAAGGCGCAGCCGCCGCGTCGCCGATTTGCGCGCCACCTCGCGTTCTTTCTTGCGCCGTTTGCGGTCCTCTGCCCGTTCGATGGCGGCATCAAGCAGGAATTGCGCCCGCGCCGCATCGGCCGACAGCCATTGCTCGAACCTGTCGCGCGCCGCCTGTTCGGTCAGTTTCGTGGCGTCACCCGAAACAAGCCTGTCCTTTGTCTGGCCCTGGAACTGCGGGTCGCGAAGGAACACCGACAGCATCACCGCGGTGCCGGCAAAAACGTCATCGGCGGTGATGTCGGCGGCCTTGCGGTTGCCTGCCAGGTCGCCAAAGCTTCGCAGCGCGCGGGTGATGGCCTGCCGGAAGCCGGCTTCATGCGTGCCGCCGGACGGCGTCGGCACGGTGTTGCAATAGGAATGGAAAAACCCGTCCTCGCCGCCGCCAAGCCATGTTATGGCCCATTCGAATTTCTGACCGTCAAGCTCGACCTGCGCGGCAAAGGGCGTGGAGATCAGCAGCGCCTTATCGGTGGTGGCGTCGGTCAGGAAATCAGCCAGTCCGCCGGGATAGTGCAGGGTGGCCTCGGCCGGCACCTGATCGTCATTCGCCAGCAGCGACGGATCGCACCGCCAGCGGATTTCGACACCGGCGAACAGATATGCCTTTGAACGCGCCATCCGATACAGCGTGGCTGGCCGGAAAAAGGGTTTCTCGCCGAAAATCTCGGGATCGGGGGTGAAGGTGACGGCGGTGCCGCGCCGGTTCGGCGCCGCGCCGATCTCGGCAAGCGGTCCGGTCGGCAGGCCGCGCGAAAAGCTCTGCTGATACAGCTTCTTCTCGCGCGCGATCTCGACATGAAGCGCCGATGACAGCGCGTTCACCACCGACGCGCCGACCCCGTGCAACCCGCCCGAGGTGGCATAGGCCTTGCCCGAGAACTTGCCGCCGGCATGAAGCGTCGTCAGGATCACCTCGACCGCCGATTTGCCCGGGAATTTCGGATGCTCGCCAACCGGCATGCCGCGGCCATTGTCGCGGATCGTCAGCCGGTCGCGCGACTCCAGATGAAAGTCGATCCAGCTGGCATGGCCGGCCACCGCCTCATCCATCGAATTGTCGAGAATTTCGGCCGCAAGATGGTGCAGCGCACGCTCGTCGGTGCCGCCAACAAACATGCTGGGGCGGTGCCGGACCGGCTCCAGCCCTTCCAGAACCTCAATATTCGATGCGTCATAGCCATCGGCGGAAGCCGCGGCGCCAAAAAGATCGGCCATCTGTCAATTGTCTTCTATTACAAGTCGTTCACGATTGCATTGGCATGATTGCCCGGTCTGCCCTGATTGCTTGGTCTGCGAGATCGGTGGCCCACTGGACGCCGGAAGGACAACCATCTTCTACATTATCTTGCGGC
>CAJWDO010000199.1 GCA_913031555.1 uncultured Alphaproteobacteria bacterium
CCAACTGCCCGACAAACAGAAAACTAGTAGGTTTTCCAAACAGCCAACGACTGAGCTGGACAGCGCGTCGTTCCTCATCGGACGCAAAGAGTTCGTCCGGCGGAATATCGGTCCGTTTAATCAGCCGCGGAAACTTCCGCCTGGTCCATAGTGAGCACATTTTCATTCCGTTACTCCAAGTATATCTTACCGGGAGGGGAATAAAATTTACGTTAACGCGATTTGAGAATCCGGTTGGCTAGAAATCCGTCGGGGCGCCGCCCTCTTCCTTGCGGCGGGCGACGAAATCACATAATTCCTCGTCAATCGCCGGGTCGATCGGCGGCGCTTCATATTCTTCGAGTATCTGTTTCCAGGCGGCGTTGGCGCGGTCATGCGTCCAGACGGCGCCGGCCTCTTCCCAGGCTTCGTAATTGCGCCAGTCAGACATCATCGGCGCATAGAAGGCGTCGCGATAGCGTTCCTGCGTATGGTCGGCACCAAAGAAATGCCCGAACGGCCCGACGGCGCCAATCGCCTCGACCGCCAGATCATCAGCGCTGATCGGCACCGGACGGTTGGTATAGGCGATCTGTTGCAGCATTTCGCAATCGATGATGAATTTCTCGAAACTTGCCGACAGCCCACCTTCCATCCAGCCGGCGGCGTGATAGATCATATTCGCATGACCGGTGCAGCTACCCTGCAGCGAGAACAGCGATTCCCAGACGGCCTGCGCGTCAGGCGCGTTGCAGGCATTGGCATTGGAGGCGCGCAAGGGCAGTCCATAACGCCGCGCCATCTGTCCCGACATCTGCATGGCGCGCACATATTCGGGCGTGCCGAATGCCGGCGCACCACTCTTCATGTCGACATTGCTGGTAAAGGCACCATAGACGCAGGGCGCGCCGTCACGCACCTGCTGCAACAGCGCGACAGCGGCCAGCCCCTCGGCATTCTGCTGCGTCACCGCACCGGCGAGCGTCACCGGCGCCATCGCCCCGGCCAGCGTGAAGGGCGAGATGATCACCACCTGTCCGCGCCGTGCCGCCCGCATCGCGCCATCCAGCATCGGCCAGTCATGTTTCAGCGGCGATGAGGAATTGATGTTGGTAAACATGTGCGGGCGTGATTCAAACGCCTCATTGGTCAGGCCGCCGGCAATCCGCGCCATTTCCATCACATCCTCGATCCTCTCAGGACCAAGCGAATAGGCGTGGATGACCTTGTCGGTCAGCGTCAACATGTCGTAATGCGCATCGAGATGCCGGATCGAGGCGTGAATGTCGATCGGCTCAACAGGATACCCGCAATTCATATGAATGCAGTTATAGGCCTGGGCAAGCCGCAGCAGATCCTGGTAATCGGCGCGATTGCCAACCCGCCGGCCGCGGTCGAGATCCATCACATTCGGCGCCGAGGCGACCTGCCCGAAATTGACATGTCGCCCACCGACCGTGATCTCGCGATCTGGATTGCGCGGGGTGATGGTGAATTGGGCCGGCGACCGGTAAACAGCCTGCATGACAAAGCCGCGATCCATACGCACCCGCTTCGTATCGTAATCAACCTCGCATCCGGCCGTCTTCAGGATGTCCAGCGCTTCATCATTCAGGAACAGGATTCCGATCTCTTCGAGAATCCGCATGCTGGCATCATGAATGGCCTCGACGCCGTCCGGGTCGATGGGCTGGGTTGGATCATCAAGATAGGTCACCGCGCCCCATTCCAGCTGGGCCGCGAGGAAAGGCTTCTTCGGGCTGTCACCGCCGCCGCGCCGCCGCCTGCCAGACCGGTTAGATGACCGGTTGGATGACCGTTGGGGCGAATCAGCTGAAATATCGGACATGAAACACCTCGTTCCGCTATTCTGTTTCGACGGTAACAGTGGGAACCTTGCCAATCATTCTAAAAATGACATTCCCTGCCCCAATTCGGTCAGTGTTGGACATGAACGGCTTTGCCACTGTCAATTGGTGTGCCTGATGGTAATAAGGAACGCGATTGAATGGCGAGGTGGCGGGAGGCAAAAGCGGTGACACAGCAGATCCAGTTCGTTCTGGGCGGGGCAAGGTCGGGCAAGTCCGCGCATGCCGAGGCGCTGGCTCACGCGCACGCGCGAAAAGATGATGATGACAGGCACCGCCTTGTCTATATCGCCACAGCCGAGATTTTCGACGCCGAGATGGAATCGCGGGTCGATTTGCATCGGCAGCGACGTGGACCAGAGTGGCAACTTGTCGAAGCGCCGCTTGACCTGCCGCAGGCAATCCGTGACAACTATGATGACAAGACAGCAATTCTTGTTGATTGCCTGAGCGTCTGGACAACCAACCTGCTGATCCATGAACGCGATATCGAACAGGCGCGCCAGACGCTGCTCGACACACTGCGTGAATTCAGAGGCAAAATCGTCCTCGTGGCAAGCGAAACCGGACTTGGCATCGTACCGGACAACGCGCTGTCGCGCCGCTTCCGTGACGCCAATGGATTGCTGAACCAAGCCGTCGCCGCGGCAGCGGACGAGGTCTTTTTTATTATGGCGGGTATTGCGTTAAGAACTAAACCGCCGCAATAAACAGTTAATCTAAAGATCTTTTTGACGGGCCCCCATGAATTCCTTTTCCTCTTCACGCCATATAGCCGAATTGATGGAAAGCCTGCCGCAAAAAGACGGTACGGCACGGGCCATGGCCGCCGCCCGCCAGAACCAGCTGACGAAACCACCCGGCTCGCTTGGCAGGCTTGAACAGGTGGCGCTGTGGATGGCTGAATGGCAGAAAACAACCACGCCACAGATCGAAAATGGTAAGTGCCTTGTCTTCGCCGGCAATCACGGTGTGGTGAAACAAGGGATCAGCCCGTTCCCGCAGGAAGTCACCCAGCAGATGGTGTGGAATTTCGAGGCTGGTGGTGCCGCCATCAACCAGCTTTGCGAAACCGCCGGGTTAGAGCTGAGTGTCACGGCACTCGACCTTGGTCGTCCCACGATTGATTTCACAACAGCACCTGCGATGGACCCGGATGAGGTGATCCACGCCATGAATGCCGGCGCGGCGGCCGTTGGCGAAACCTGCGATTATCTGATTGTTGGCGAGATGGGGATAGGCAACACCACCGCAGCGGCCGCCATCTGCATGGCCCGCTTTGGCGGTGACGCCGGTGGTTGGGTCGGCCCCGGAACGGGCCTCGATCAGGCCGGTGTCACGCACAAGGCGATGATCGTACAGGCCGCCCTCGACCAGCATGGCGATGGCATGACCGATTGCGTCAGCCTTCTTGCTGCCTATGGTGGGCGTGAACTGGCGGCCATTGCCGGTGCGGTGCTTGAGGCGCGTCTGCGCAGCATTCCGGTGATGCTTGACGGGTTCATCTCGTCATCCGCGGCAGCGGCGCTGACGGCAGGAAACAGGTTGGATGGTCTCGACCATTGCATGATTTCACATCTGTCGTCCGAACCGGGGCATATCCGCCTAGCCTCGGCCTTGCGGATGCAACCTCTTATGGATCTTCGCATGCGGCTTGGCGAGGCCAGTGGCGCTGCGGTGGCAACCCTGCTGGTGCGCGCGGCGCTGGCGACGCATAACGGTATGGCGACCTTTGCCGAAGCCGGCGTCAGCACGGAAACATGAGCTCGGAAAGGGACATTTCGCATCGACAGTCCCCGTTCGGCGACTGTGCTGCAGCCTTCCTTCTTCTCAGCCGCATTCCCGCAGGCTGGTACCATTTCCCGGCTGAACGCCCCCCGAGCTTCACATCGGCACTTTGGGCCTTTCCGCTTGTCGGCCTTGTCATTGGCGGCGCTGGCGGGTGCATCCTTGTGGCGGCGGCATCGATGGGTCTGCCGCCACTGGCATCGGCGGCGCTGACCCTCGTTGGCCTGGCATTGCTGTCAGGCGCGATGCATGAGGACGGGCTTGCCGACATGGCAGACGGTTTTGGTGGGGGGCATGACG
>CAJWDO010000200.1 GCA_913031555.1 uncultured Alphaproteobacteria bacterium
GCCTGTCATTGATCCCAAGAACGCCTTTCAACGGCCCTTCTGCGGCGGTCCGCAGCAATGCATTGACTTCCTGCGTGCTGGTATCCTGATTCGATGTGAAGCCGAAATCGATGACTGACACATTCGCCGTCGGCACGCGGATGGCCGACCCGTTCATGCGTCCGCGAAGATGTGGCAGCACCTCGCCGACCGAACGCGCGGCGCCGGTCGAGGTGGGGATCATCGACATCGCGGCGGCGCGGGCCCGCCGCAAATCCTTGTGGCTTGTGTCGAGCGTTGGCTGGTCACCGGTATAGGCATGAATGGTGGTCATGTAGCCAGCCTCGATGCCAACCGAATCCGACATCACCTTGGCTACGGGCGCCAGACAGTTGGTGGTGCATGAGGCGTTGGAAATGACAAGCTGATCCGGTGTGATCTCGTGGTGGTTGACGCCATAGACGATGGTTGCATCGGCATTCTTGCAGGGCGCCGAGACAAGAACACGTTTCGCGCCGGCGGCAAGATGCGCCGAACTTTTCTCGCGGTCATTGAACCTGCCGGAACATTCGAGGGCGATATCGACACCATGGTCGGCATAAGGGATCATCGACGGGTCGCGTTCATGTGTCATCGCGATACGGCCAGTGCCGACATCCATCCAGCCGTCACCATGGCTGACAGGCGCACGGGCGCGGCCATGCACAGAATCGAATTCATAGAGATGGGCCGATGTCTCGACCGGGCCAGGGGTGTTAATCAGAACAATCTCGACATCTTTCCTCTGTGTTTCCACAAGGGCGCGAAGAACCATGCGCCCGATGCGGCCAAAGCCGCTGATTGCGAGTCGAACTGTCAATATCCTGTCCTCATGCCTGTTATCGTATTGCCCGTTCCGTGATGCTAGGCGATCATCGCCCTCGCGCTGCCTGCGATGGCCTCGGCGGTGATGCCGAAATGATCAAACAGCGCGCCGCCCGGCCCCGAAGCGCCGAACCCGTCCATGCCAATGAAATCATCACCATCGCGCAGCATCCAGTCCCATGGTTGGCGGATCCCCGCCTCAACAGCTATGCGCGGGCATGAACCGAGGATTGCGTCGCGTGATGCCGCATCCTGTTCGCGCAGAAATTCCATGCAGGGAACCGACACCACGGTGGCTTGGATGCCGTCGCCGGCCAACTGGTCCCGCGCGGCAAGGGCGATGCCAACCTCCGATCCGGTAGCCATGATTGTAACCTGCCTGTCCGTTTTGTCGCCAGCGATGATATAGGCACCCTCGGCGGTTCTGTTTGTGGACAGGTCACCAAGCCGGAACTGCGCCAGTCCCTGGCGACTCAGCGCCAGAACCGACGGGCGGTTATGTGCTGTCAGCGCGCATTGCCAGGCCTCGGCGGTCTCGACCACATCGCCGGGCCGGAACACCAGCAGGTTCGGAATGGCCCGCAGCGCGGCAACATGTTCGACCGGCTGGTGGGTTGGCCCATCCTCGCCAAGGCCGATGGAATCATGCGTCATTACATAGATGACGCGCTGCTTCATCAGCGCCGAAAGGCGGATCGAGGGACGGCAATAATCGGTAAAGACAAGGAATGTGCCGCCATAGGGGATCGCCCCGCCATGCAGCGCGATGCCATTCATCGCCGCGGCCATGCCATGTTCACGAACCCCGTAATGGACATATGTTCCGGCCGGGTTGTCGTGGCTGAAGATATCCTGGCCGCCGGCGCGGGTATTGTTCGATCCGGTCAAATCTGCCGAGCCGCCAATCAATGCAGGGCAGGCAGGGATAATGGCGTCAAGCGCCTTCTGGCTGGCAACGCGGGTCGCCAGCTTCTGCGGGTCGGCGGCAAGGACGGCTTTCCAGCTCTGGACGGCATCGTTGATGGCGTCGTCGAAATCACCTGACATGGCGGCGTCGAAAGCCGCGCTGTCGGTAGCGTCGTGTCGTTTCTGCCAGGACTCCCGCGCGGCGCGTCCGCGCGCGCCGACGGCACGCCAGCTGTCGATGATGGCCTGTGGGACTTCAAACGGCTCATGGCTCCAGCCAAGCGCCGCCCTTGTGCCGGCGATTTCATCCCCGCCAAGCGGCGCGCCATGCGCACCCGCTGTGCCGGCCTTGGTCGGCGCGCCATATCCGATTACCGTACGGCAGCGGATCAGGGTGGGCTTGTCCTCTTCGGCGCGCGCCTCGGTAATGGCCGCCGAGACCGCCTTCATGTCGTGACCGTCGACCGCCAGCACCTGCCAGCCATAGGCGGCAAACCGGGCCGTGGCGTCGTCCGAAACGGTAAGGTCGGTGCTGCCGTCGATCGAAATGCCGTTATCGTCAAACAGCACGATCAGGCGGCCAAGCCTCATATGACCCGCCATCGAGGCGGCTTCATGGCTTACGCCTTCCATCAGACAGCCATCACCGGCGATGACATAGGTGAAATGATCGACAAGATCGCGACCATGAATGGCCGCCATGTGCGTTTCCGCCATTGCCATCCCGATTGCGTTGGCAAGACCCTGGCCAAGTGGGCCGGTCGTCGTCTCGATGCCACTGGCATGGCCGACCTCAGGATGACCGGCGGTGATCGCACCGATCTGGCGGAAGTTGCGGAGCTGCGCCATCGTCATGTCTTCATAGCCGGTCAGGTGAAGAAGCGAATAGATCAGCATCGAGCCGTGCCCGGCGGAAAGAACGAACCTGTCGCGGTCTGGCCAGTCCGGCGCCGCGGCATCGAACTTCAGATGGTCGGCGAACAGCGCCGTGGCGGCATCGGCCATGCCCATCGGCATGCCGGGGTGACCTGATTTCGCAGCTTCGACGGCGTCCATCGACAGCGCACGGATGGCGTTTGCCATATCCTGCCGCTCGGGGGTGTTGGTCATAAAAAACTCCTCAGAATGTCACAGGCGTGGAAAGGTCACTCGACGCTGCTGGTGACGGCCCGCAATCTGCCCTCAGAAGGTTGTTTCGTCAATTGGTGAGTCGGCTTTACCTGTGTCGCCTGCCGGTGCGCCCCGAGGATTGATCACCGCCTAACGCAAGGAAAGCCAAGAAAAAGGTGGGGATAGAAAATCGGACTTTATTTGACTCCGCGCTTGAGGCAGTCTTTGGCGGCAGTGTCCAGACGCCGAAAAGACGGAAGGGCACGCCGCGAACTTCGCGCACCGACGTCACGATTCGCCGTCCCGACACACGCCGGAAGTACCTTTATGAACTATTCTTTGCGGGGAGATTGCCCATGTCGCGCCTTGCCGAAGCCGAAGCCAAGCTGGAAGCCGCATTGCAGCAGCTTGAAGCTGCGCTTGCCAGCCGGCCCGCTGTCGAAGGAAATTCCGGCGCGGCGCATTCTGCCTCCACCAAAGCTGGCAAACTGATCGATCATGCGGCCATCATTGCTGAAATAGGCAGGATTGATGAACAGCTGTCCACAGCCATGCAGATGATCGATCGTGTCAGGCACGCGTCTGGCGGCGAAGGTGGCACGGCATGAGCCAGTCGATTGTAACCATCCGTCTCAATGGCACCCCCTATCAGATTGGCTGTGGCGAGGGTGAGGAAGCTCACATCGAATCGCTTGCCGGCGACATTGAAGCCATATTGGAATCGCTGGTGGCCTCGGTCGGCCAGATCGGCGAGGCGCGTCTGATGGCGATGGCGGCGCTGATCCTTGCCGATCGCGCGCATGATGGCGGGTCCGGTGCAAGTGGCGTTCAGTCCCCTGCCGATGATGGTGGCGAGGCTGCGGCGGTGGCATTGGAAAACGCCGCCGAACGGATCCTTGCGCTTGCATCGCGGCTGTCTTCTCACTAAATAAACTGCGTGCGGCAACTGGGCTTTGCGCTTGGATTTTCGATCCCTGGGGCCATAATTCAACTCTTGGGAGCTGCCTCTGGCTGGATCGTGGTCTGGTTATTGCGGCGCCCACCTGCAAAGCAGGTCACAGAGGATATCTAT
>CAJWDO010000201.1 GCA_913031555.1 uncultured Alphaproteobacteria bacterium
GCACACCGAGGAGGAGCGCGAGAAGGCTCGGCTCGCCGAGACGGGGCCGCGACAGCTCTACTAATATTTGGGTCTCCTAGTCTTGTGCGAGCGCGCGGCCAGGCAATGTTTTTTTTTCTTTTTTTACGCGGAGGCCCCGACCATGGTTCGCGTCTCCTCGTCCGGAGTTGGCCGTGTCGAGTCGGGATCTGGGGGAAGGGGAAACGCAAGACGCGCGGCCCTACGGGCCGACACGGGGGGGGTGCGTGAGGGAAAGGGTATGTATGCAGCGCCGCGGCCACGGTAGCCAGTACTATGCAGACACCAGGCTCCTCGCAATCTGCGGCCACCGCACACTCTCTGGTCTCGTCGTTGGAACAGACATTGGGGCAATTACGGGGGTCCGGTATTAGCGCCGAAGTCGAGGGACATGGATCAATGTACCCGTATTCGAGCTTGGGTTTGCGGGTGTTAATTTCTTCTGTGGACCCGTGTGTGCAGAGCTTTTTTGCGCGCGCGGCGCGCGCTCCTCGCCGAGGCGATGGAGCGGCTTGCCAAGGCCTTTTCAGACCTGCAATAGGCCGGGGCGGTCAATACTGGATCGTCAGCGAAAGCTGTTCAGGCGATTTTCAGTTCGAAATCGGCAATCCCGTCAACGCCGCCGGTCAGCACATCACCGCGCTGGACCGGGCCGACACCCGCCGGGGTGCCCATGAAGATCACGTCACCCTCACACAGCGTATACATGGTCGACAGATCGGCGATGATCTCGGGAACCGACCAGACCATCTGCGACAGGTCGGCATCCTGTTTGATCTCACCATTCTGTTCCAGATGGATCCGTCCGGCACCAACAGACGGCACCTCTTCCATCGCGCGAAGCGGCGTGACCACAGCCGACTGCTGGACATCCTTCGAGGTGTCCCACGGGCGGCGCGTTTCCTTGGCCTTGTTCTGTAGGTCGCGGCGGGTCATGTCGATGCCGGCGGCGCAGCCAAAGATGTGCGACAGCGCGTCGGCCTCGGCGATATCGGTGCCGCCGCTCTTCAACGCGAAGACAAGTTCCATCTCGTAATGATAGTTTTCGGTTCGCGGCGCATAGGCAATTTCGCCTTCGGCCATGATGATGGTGGTTGGTGACTTGGTGAAATAGAACGGCGCCTCACGATCGACTACCGCGCCCATCTCGGCGGCGTGTGCCTCATAGTTCCGCCCGACACAGAAAACCCGGTTCACCGGATACAGTTTGTCACTGCCGAAGATCGGAATGACGGCGGGGGCGGGAGGCTGGAACAGATAGTTGGTCATGGCGACGTCCTTATAAAACAGGGTGCGGGGCCGGGCCGCGGGGCCGGGCGGATGCGAATTGCGCCCAACCTAACCGAGACTGGCTGGCCAGCGCAACAAGGACATAACGCAACAAGGACATGGCGCAACAAAGACATGGAGCCTGCGGACGCCTCATGCCACACTGCCGCGTCTTCAGTCAGGAATTCTGACCTCATGCCCGGTAAAACACGACGATCTTCATGAAGTTCTTCTTGCAACAGCACAGCCACCGCAACGCCTCGCTGATTGTCTTTCTGTCATCGGGTGTATGGGGAATCATGTGGTATCCCATGCGCGAGGTCGAATCGCTTGGCCTTGCGCCGCTCTGGGTGCAGGGAATGTTCATGCTGATGCCGGCGCTGGCGCTGCTGCCATTTGCCTTTCGCGCCACGATGGCGGCACGGCATCACTGGGTGATCTATCTGGCTGCTGGCGGGCTGATAAATGCCGGTTTCACCTGCTTCGGGCTTGGTTTGCTGCTGGCCTCGGTCAGCAAGACGACAGTGCTGTTCTATCTGACGCCTGTATGGGGGACGATCCTTGGCAGGTTCTTCCTTGGCGAACGGCCGGGGTGGCAACGCTGGTTTGCCGTTGGTGCCGCTGTCATCGGCTGCGGCCTTGTCATGCGGCTTGATCCCTGGCGGATGGCGTTTGAGCCGGCGGATCTTCTTGGCCTGTCCTCGGGCCTGTTATGGGGCGCCGGCACCGTCGTTCTGAGGCGCTTTCCGGACGCCGACTTTCGCAATATATCGCTTGTTCAATATATCATCGGGGTGGCGCTGGCAGGCCTTATAATCCTGGTTCTGGACGTGCCGGCGCCTACATCGGCGGCGCTTCTGGCGGCCGCCCCATGGGCCTTTGTCTTCGGGGCGCTGGTATTTCTTCCAGCGCTGATGCTGATTTTCCGGATCAGCCAGTATCTGTCGCCAGGGCTGGTTGGCATTCTGATGCTGTCAGAGGTCCTAGTCGCCGCAACCACTGCCGCGCTGTTTCTCGGTGAAAGGTTTGATGCCGCGCAGCTTTTCGGCGTCGGGCTGATCATGGCGGCCGGGGCAGGGGTCGTCCTTGTCGGCCCGAAGAGCCACGATGATGATCCGGCTAAAGGCTGAAGCGCGAGAAGACTTTCCGCGCATTGTCCTCGAAGATCATCTGCCGCTGCGCATCGGTCAGGCGCGTGCTGGCGTCGATATAGCGTTTGGTGTCGTCGTAATAATGGCCACTTCGCGGATCAATGCCGCGAACCGCGCCGATCATCTCCGAGGCAAACAGGATATTCTCGGTCGGGATCACATCGACAAGAAGGTCGATGCCGCCCTGGTGATAGACGCAGGTATCAAAGAAGATATTGCCGAGGACGCGTTCGTTCAGATCGCCAAGCCCCATATCCTGGGCCATGCCGCGAAACCGGCCCCAGTGATAGGGAACCGCGCCGCCGCCATGCGGGATGATGAACTTGATCTCCGGAAAGTCGGTAAAGACGTCCGACATCATGAAATGTACGAAGGCGGTGGTGTCGGCGCCAAGGTAATACGAGCTTGTCGTATGCATGGCAGGATGGCAGGCGCCGCTGACATGGATCATCGCAGGCACGTCCAGCTCGCACATCACCTCGTAGAACGGGTACCAGTATTTATCGCCAAGCGGCACATCCTTCCAGTAGCCGCCTGACGGGTCGGGATTCAGGTTGCAGCCGATAAAGCCCATCTCCTCGATGCAGCGGCGCAGCTCGGCAACGCTGGTCTCGATCGGGGTCTGCGGGCTCTGTGGCAGCTGGCATACAGGTACGAAATTCTGCGGAAACAGATTGCAGACACGCCTGATCAGGTCGTTGCAATGTTCGGTCCAGGCCTGCGAGGTCGAGGCGTTGCCGACATGATGTCCCATCCAGCTGGCACGCGGCGAGAATACGGTCACGTCGGTGCCACGTTCCTGCTGCACGCGAAGCTGGTTGGTCTCGATACTCTCGCGGATCTCATCATCGGTGACAGCCAAAACGCCCTTGTCGCTGATATGGTCCGGATCGGCGGCGATGGCGGCTTTCTGGGCATCGCGCCAGTCGCCTACGCCGGGGGGAGTGGTGGTGTAATGGCCGTGGCAATCAATGATCATGACGCTGTCTCCGCGGAAGTTGAGCCTGATGTGGCACTCAGTTGCTGAACTGACGTTCGATGATATCCATCACCTGCATCGCCGGAAGGCATTGCGCGAGGCTTGAATTGGGCTCGCGGCCTTCACGGATGGCGGCGATGAATTCACGGTCGATCAACTCGATCCCATTCGTCGAGACGTCGACCTTGCTGACATCGATCTGGTTCTCATGGCCGTCATACAAATCGTCATAGCGGGCGAGATAGGTGTTGTTGTCGCAGATATAGCGGAAATAGGTGCCAAGCGGCCCGTTATTGTTGAAGGACAGCGATAATGTGCACAGCTTGCCACTGGCCGTCTTCATGATGATGGCCATGTCCATGGCGATGCCAAGCTCGGGATGGTGCGGGCCCTGAACGCCGTGAACCTCGGTTACCATCTCGCCGGTCTGATACATGAACAGATCGATGGTGTGGCAGGCATGGTGCCAGAGCAGATGGTCG
>CAJWDO010000202.1 GCA_913031555.1 uncultured Alphaproteobacteria bacterium
TGCAATCTGTGGCGCCATCTCTGCCATCATGACCGGCATCTCCTATGCCACCTCGGCCGAGATCGCCAGTGAAGTCGGCGCCTTCCCGCAATACAAGAAAAACGCCAAGCACATGCTGCGGGTGATGAAGAATCATCGTCTTGCGGCGCACAGCAAGACAAAGGGGTATCGCGAACTCAACATCCTGCCGGTACCGCTTGATGCCCCTTCCTGCCCGGATACCAGCCTGATCGACGCCGCCAAGGCGGCATGGGACAGCGCTGTTGAGCTTGGCACCAAGCATGGCTATCGCAACGCGCAGGCCACCGTCATCGCGCCGACAGGCACGATCGGACTGGTCATGGATTGTGATACGACCGGCATCGAGCCTGACTTCGCCATCGTCAAGTTCAAGAAGCTTGCCGGCGGCGGCTATTTCAAGATCATCAACCGCGTTGTTCCCGAGGCACTGGCCAATCTTGACTACGCGCAGGAACAGATCGACGACATCATCAGCTATGCTGTTGGTGCCGGCAGCCTGAAGAACTGCCAGGCGATCTCGATGAATGCGCTTCGTGACAAGGGCTTTGGCGATGCCGAGATCGACAAGGTCGAGGCGGCGATGGAAAGCGCCTTCGATGTCAAATTCGCCTTCAACCGATATACGCTTGGCGATGATTTCTGCAAGGATACGCTCGGCTTCAGCGATGAGCAGTTGAATGATTTCACCTTCAACATGCTCGAGGCACTCGGCTTTGAGAAAGACGCCATTGACGCGGCGAACATGCATGTCTGCGGGTCGATGACGCTGGAAGGCGCACCACATCTGAAAGATGGGCATCTTCCGATCTTTGACTGCGCGAATGTCTGCGGCCGCATCGGCAAGCGGTTCCTGTCGGTCGACAGCCACATCACCATGATGGCGGCGGCCCAGCCCTTCATCTCGGGCGCGATTTCGAAGACGATCAACATGCCGAACAGCGCCACCGTCGAGGAATGTGGCGAAGCCTACATGCTGTCCTGGCGCCTCGGACTGAAGGCCAACGCGCTCTATCGTGACGGCTCGAAGCTCAGCCAGCCTCTGTCTTCCGGCCTCGTCGATGATCTCGAGGAAGAAGACGAGACAGCGGCCGCCCTCGACACGCCGGTCGCCGCCGCGGCACCGCAGGTGATCGAGAAGATTGTCGAGCGTATCGTCCATACGGCCGAGCGCGAGAGGCTGCCGCATCGCCGCAAGGGCTACACCCAGAAGGCAACGGTTGGCGGACACAAGGTCTATCTTCGTACCGGTGAGTATGAGGATGGCCGCATTGGCGAGGTCTTCATCGACATGCACAAGGAAGGTGCCGCCTTCCGGTCGTTGATGAACAATTTCGCCATCGCCGTGTCGATCGGCCTGCAATATGGCGTGCCGCTGGAAGAGTTCGTCGAGGCCTTCACCTTTACCCGCTTCGAGCCGCAGGGCATCGTCACCGGCAATGACGCCATCAAGATGTCGACCTCGATTCTCGACTACACCTTCCGCGAGCTGGCAGTCTCCTATCTTGATCGTGATGATCTCGGCCATGTCGACCGCGAGGACCTTGACGTCACCACAACCGGGTCCGGCGAGGCGCAGTCGGATCTGGTGAACAAGGTCACAAGCCGCGGCTTCATCCGCAAGCAGGGGCTGGTCGTCTATTCCAACGCCGCCACCGCCGCCGCCGGGGCCGCACCCGCGATTGCCGATGAGTCGGTTGTTACGATGCGCGCCGCACCGCAGACAACCGAGGTCGCCGGCACCGGCGTTGGCGCGAATGCCGTCGCCGGTGGTACGATTGTCGCCGAGCGGGTGCAGCAGGCGCGGATGCAGGGATATGAGGGTGAAGCCTGCCCGGAATGCCAGAACTTCACGCTTGTCCGCAACGGCACCTGCCTGAAATGCAACACCTGTGGAAGCACCACAGGCTGCAGCTGATCTCTCCCTGCAGAGCAACCTGCAGACTGGCCCCGCGCTTCGGTGCGGGGCCTTTTTCTATCCTGGCATTCCACAGCCGGTGAAGTTACTTTTCCGTTAACACGCAGCCTTCAGTTGAGTATGTTGTTACTCCGTTAAGACCGGTATGCCTGTTGTTATGCGCTGAAGTCTCTGAAACCGTTTATTTTTTTCAGATTGAAGCCCCCCGATTTGCAAAGGTCGAGGGGGCTGTCTATGGTTTGTTTGTCATCACACGAACAAACGCACAGGCGACCCTTTGTCGGGTCGCCTGCCAAATAAAATACCCTCCCGGGAAATAGGCGGGAACTTCGCCTGTGCGTAGTTGTGTGATGACCGGCCTGACGCCAGGCCGGCAAGGACCGTGGCGCGCGTTTTTTCCATAGCTCGATGAACAATCCAGAGGGGGATGCCATGCATCCAGCCGGAATCGTCATATGGATACCTTTCATGGTGCTGCTTTGCGCCTGCACGCATGATTTGGAATTCGATAACAGGATGATGGACCATCTACCGCGCGGTGCGCCGGAGGACGCGGATATGCGATTGTTCCACGACAGCATCGGATGGCATCACCAGATGTTCGAGCAAGAGGCGTTGTTCCGCACCATAGGGCCGTAGACCACAGAAGCCGCCAGCGCGACATTGCGCATTCCACCCCCGTCAGTGACCTTACAACCTTCGCTGGGCCACCTTGCATGGGCCACCTTGCATGGACCACCTTGCATGGACCACCTTGCATGGACCACATTCCTTCGAATGACGGCGACTGACCCCGGAATGAGACCGGAATGACCATCCAATGACGATTGAATCACCGTTGAATGACAGGCATCACTGTGCCAGTCTCACGCCGCATCCAGCCCTGTATGGTCCAGCCTCGTATGGACCAGCCTCGTATCAAAAGGAATCCACCCCATGGCAAACACCATTGACGCCCGCCTGAAAGAGCTTGGCATCACCATCCCCGAAGCGCCCGCACCGGCGGCCAATTACGTTCCCTTCACCACATCCGGCAATCTTGTCTTTGTGGCCGGCCAGGTACCCTTTGTCGATGGCAAGCTGACCAAGACCGGCCGTGTCGGCGAGGATGCAAGTGTCGAGGACGGCCATGAGCAGGCACGGATCTGCGCCATCAATCTGATTGCACAGGTCAAGGTGGCCTGTGGCGGTGATCTTGACCGCGTTCGGCGCGTTGTAAAACTTGGCGGCTTTGTTGCCTCGGCCCCTGATTTCACCGGTCAGCCGGCGGTGGTCAATGGCGCCTCCGACCTGATGGTGGACGTGTTCGGTGACGCCGGCAAACATGCCAGATTCGCCGTCGGTGCCAATGTGCTGCCGCTTGGCTGTGTTGTCGAAATCGACGGCATCTTCGAGATCGACTGATCGCCGTAGAAGCAACCACCCTTCGAAAATGTCGCGCCCCCTTGCGAGGGGGGCGGCAGCGCGCCATGTCTGGGTGATGGATGGTGACGCCTATACTCTTGACCTTGCCCCTTCGATCGACGCGCTGCCGGCTTCCGACTGGGATAGGCTTGCCGGTTCGTCCAACCCGTTTGTCAGCCACGCCTTTCTGAAGGCACTGGAGGATGGCGGGGCGACCGGCGGCGACGGCTTCGCGGAGGGCTTCGCCGAGGAGTCCAAGGCCACCGAAGCGGCCGCGCGGGCGCCCAAAGCCGGCAACATTCTGGCGACACTGGCGCTTGCCCAAGATGCGGCCGGGTTGAAAGACATTGCGGAGCGAACCTACCGCAAGGCCCAACGCCTGGAACCGCGCAATGCGGAAATCCGCAACAATCTGGGTGCGCTCCTGAAATCTCAGGGACGCGTGAAGGAGGCAATCCGGCAATTCCGCGACGCTTTGAAAATCGACCCCGATTACACGCAGGCTGTGATAAATCTGGGCGGCACCTTGTTCCGGGAAGGCGAGGCCGAGGAAGCCG
>CAJWDO010000203.1 GCA_913031555.1 uncultured Alphaproteobacteria bacterium
CCGCCACCGGCGGCCACGGTATGGATCAGCAACATCGGCGCCTGCATCCGCACACCGGCGACAACCGTCTCGAAAACGCGTTCATAGGCGTTCTCATAATGCGCGACGTCGGTCGAGGTGCCCCCCATGTCAAAGGTGATGACCTTGTCGAAACCGGCCTGCTGGGCGGTGCGGACCGCGCCGACAATGCCGCCGGCCGGCCCTGACAGGATGGCGTCCTTGCCCTGGAAGAGACTGGCACCTTTCAGCCCACCATTAGACTGCATGAACTGCAAATTCACGCCGCCAAGCGCGCCAGCGATCCGATCAATATAACGCCGCAGGATCGGTGACAGATAGGCATCCGCGACAGTGGTGTCGCCGCGCCCGACAAATTTGATCATCGGGCTGGTGTCATGACTTGTGGAAATCTGGGTGAAGCCGGTCTCGCGCGCCAGCTCGGCAATCCGCAATTCGTGGTCCGGAACGCGGTAGGCATGCATCAGCACGATGGCGATGGACCGGATACCGTCATCGAAGGCCGCCTGCAGTCGCGGACGTAGATCGTCAAGGTCGAGAGGCGTCAGCACGCGGTCATGGGCGTCGATCCGCTCGCTCACCTCCTCGACCCTCTCATAAAGCATTTCAGGCAGGATGATCTGTCGGTCGAACAGGCGTGGACGCGCCTGATAGGCGATCCGCAACTGATCACGGAACCCTTCGGTCACAACCAGCAAGGTGCGGTCACCCTTACGTTCAAGAAGCGCGTTGGTGGCAACGGTGGTGCCCATCTTCACCGCGTCGATTTCGGACTCCGGGACCGGCGCGCCATCGCCAAGCGACAGCAGATCACGAATGCCCTGCAATGCGGCGTCCTGATAGGCCTCGGGATTTTCTGACAGCAGCTTGTGCGTATGAAGCGTGCCGTCGGGCGCCCGCCCGACAACATCGGTGAATGTGCCGCCACGATCGATCCAGAATTGCCAGCCTGCCGTTTTGACCCCTTCAGCTTTTGCCGCTGCACCGTCCATGATATGCCTGCCTGATGATGGTAATGGTCAGAGCTACAACGTTGATAAATTATCGACATTTTGTCAACGTTGTTTTGGAGACATTTGCATGGCGCTAGAGCTGTTCCTTCCCTTTCTGATCGCCACGGCGATATTGCTGGCGACGCCTCGGCCCACGATCCTGCTTATCCTGTCCTATGCGCTGGCGCAGGGGCGTGGCGTCGCGCTGGCGGTTGTGGCCGGTGTGATGCTTGGCGATCTGCTGGCGATGACGGCGACACTTCTCGGTCTCAGTGTCATCCTTGCCGCATCGGCGTTGCTGTTCACGGTGATGAAATGGGCCGGCGCGCTGTATCTTGCCTGGATGGGATGGCAGATGATCCGCTCGGCCGGGGAAGCCTCGATGAAACTTGCCAGCATATCGTCACGATCGCATATGACGGCCTTTCGCGACAGCGCACTGGTCACCCTCCTGAATCCGAAATCGATCGGGTTCTTCATCGCCTTCGTGCCGCAATTCATCGACACCGGCGCCCCGGCAGGCCCGCAATTCGCGGTGATGATAGCAAGTTTTGTCGGGCTTGGCGGGCTGAACGCACTTGCCTATGCGCTGCTGGCCGGGCGGCTTCGCCGACACATCACAAGGCCGCGATTTCTCGCATGGCTTCGCCGGGGCAGCGGAGGTGTACTTATCGCGATGGCGGCCTTCACCGCCACCCTGCGCCGCATCTAGCGCAGAAATCCATCAGGATTGTTTGTCAAATCCGGTCATCAACTCACAGAAAAGGCCGGCGCCTTTCGCGACATTTTCCCGCCAGTTCGCGGTGGCATTCTCATCGGCAAGATCGGTAACGAATTTATAGCATTCAAACGGTATGCCGGCGCGGTGGCATGCCTTGGCCAGCGCATAGGCCTCCATATCGACAATGTCGCTTGCCACCTCTGGTGGGCTGGTGACGAAATTGTCGCCCGTACTGAGCCGCACGCCATCGCCGCCAAGTATAATTTCGCCGGTCACCTCGCCGTCTTCAAACGGCGTGACGCCCAGCGGCGCCAAGGGGCGTGCATCCATATCACGCTGCGAGATGCTGGCCACCCGCACAAGCTGGCCCGCCAGCGCCGTCACAAGACTGCCGGCAGTGCCATAATTGATCACCCGCCGACAATCCGGGCGGGTCAGAACATGCGCCGCCGCCAGCGCGGCATTGACCTTGCCGACACCGCAACAGGTCACGCGCACCCCCGGTGGCATGGTGATATCGGCAAGCTCCACTTCAAGCGCGACAATCAGATCAATCATTTTGAAACATCACTCATTTTGGCAGGTCTCGCAATATGACAGGCCACGCAATATGACAGTTCGCCCATCCTGACAGACCAACAGGGCGGACCATTAGGGCAGATCAAGCTTTCCCGGATCAACCCTTTCCGGGTTCCGCTCATCCTCTCACGCCCCTTCGGAAGGCCGGTTAACAGCTTTAGTGTGACAATCCTGAGGGAGGGAACCACATGAACATCAATCTGATGGCGCTGGCACGGTTCGAACAGCAATTGAAATGGATCGCGCTCGGCCTCGGCATTCTCAGCACCATCGCCATCATTCGCGACTGGTATCCATGGACGATGTTCATCGGCCTGCCATTCTGTCTGATCTGGGCCTATTGCGCGTGGCTTCATAACGAGCGGCAGTTGAAATGGATCAACATGATCTTTCTGGCGCTTTTTGGATACGGGATCCTCGACTATCTGCTGTGACAGCCTCCTCCGGCATTGTCGCGTCGTGGATATCGCCAGCCTCGAAATATCGCCAGCCTCGGAATACAGTCGGCCTCACGGGGACGTGAATGGACCCGAGGCCGGCTTGTCAGCATATTCACTTGTCTTATCTGTGGGCCTCAACCGGGGGATGCCGCCAGGATGGCTCTCGAAGCGTTTTCAACATTTTTATCGCTTTTTTTGATGCCTGTGTTCTGGCTTGTCGTCGGGATACTGTTCCTGGGGCTTGAGATGGTCAACCGGCGGGTGATCTATTTCCTGCCGGGTTGTGTGGCCGCACTCACCATCGCCCTGCTGATGGCCCTTCATCATGTCATGCCAGCCCCCCTGCCGCAGCCGCCCGCAACCGCCGGTGCCGCGATGCTGTTCTGGCTAGTTCTGACCTGCGGCAGCATTGCCGTATTCGCGATGTTGCGCCCACGGATTCGGCGTCGCAACAGACGCCGTAGCAGACGCCAGCTTTTCATCAATTGAGCAAGATTCCGCGCAGGGGCACAATCACGGCGGACTCCATGTTGCCTGCCAAGCAAGGTTGGTCGTATTAACAAAAAAAGGGGCTGTAAATGCATACAGCCCCTTCTCGTAATCTTTGGTTCGAGCCTAACGCTTGGAGAACTGGAAGCTCCGGCGTGCTTTCGCCTTGCCGTACTTCTTCCGCTCGACGACGCGCGGGTCACGGGTCAGGAACCCGCCAGCCTTGAGCGCTGGCCGCAGGCCAGGCTCGAAATGCGTCAGCGCGCGACTGATGCCGTGGCGAACAGCGCCGGCCTGCCCGGACAGCCCACCGCCCCTGACGGTGGCGACAACGTCGAATTCGCCAACACGCTCGGCAGCCTCGAAAGGCTGCGCCAGGATCATCTGCAGAACCGGGCGCGCGAAATATTCGGTCACATTCTTGCCGTTGATCTTCATCTGGCCGGTACCACGCTTCACCCATACGCGGGCGGCGGCGTCCTTGCGGCGACCGGTGGCGTAGGAACGGCCGAGATTATCGATCTTCGGCTCGACCGGCGCGGCAGCGGCTTCGGCCACTGGGCTTTCGGTCAGGGTCTCGAGAGCGGCCATACCTGCCGGCGCTTCGGTGGTTTCAACCTTTGTGTCGTCAGACATATCTACCTC
>CAJWDO010000204.1 GCA_913031555.1 uncultured Alphaproteobacteria bacterium
GAAACAGCATCAGACCGCGGATCAGCGGTCGGCCGGGGAACGCCTTTTGCAAGATCTGGGCGGCAAACAGCCCCAGCAACAGCGCCCCCGCCGTGCCGAAGACCGTGTAATAGATCGACACTTTCAGAACATCCCAGAATTCCGCAGCCGAAAATACCCGTTCGAAATTCTTCAGCGTGAAATCAAACGACGTCATGACGTTATAGGCGGTGAAACTCGCTACCGGCACACTCTCCTTGAAGCTGGACTTGTCCCCGACAAACCCGTCAGCGACCGCAACCCCGATGCGGATCTTGCCGCGCGCCTTGCCTGCCAGTTCACCAAGTTCACAGCGCAGGCGGGGTCCGTCAGCCACATCGGACTCAAGGCCACAGAACGGATCAAGCGATGTCACCACCACCCCGGCCGGCAGGTTGTCGGTAAAGACAACCTCCTCAAGCGGGTATTTGATCGATGAATTGCGATAGCGATATTCGAGGCGCGCCTCGTCGCCGGCGGCGGCAAAGTCACCCCGTACCTGTTCCTTCAGGATCAGCGATGGCGGGCGCAGTTCGGCAAGCGTGACAGGTTTCACCGATATCCAGAAATTCGCCAGCAGCGGCAACAGCACGACAGCGAGAACAAGCAGAAATGTCGGCATCAACAACGCATAGGCAAGCCGCCTCTCGCGGCGTGCAAGTGCGCCCTCGCGTCTGCGATCTGGCTGGTTCATGCGATCCATCTGTCTTGCAGAAATAAATTAAATCGATCCGGGCAGCCATCATGAGACGGCTGCCCGGAAGATATCTATGGTTTACTCGACGGCACCAAGCTCGGCATTGAGCTTGGCAACAGCCTCAGCAGCACCGATTTCGTCATCAATATACTGACGAACGACACGGTTGATGGCCTGCGTGTTGATCATCTTTGATGCCAGCGACAGCTGACCTTCCGTCACACCCCACCGGTTGGCGGTCTCAAGACCACCGACGATGCGGCGAATGGTAGCCTGGTCATAGAGATCCGACAGCGGGGCCTTACGGTCAATACCGACAGGAAGCTTTGACCATGCATTCACATAACGGGCCGTATCGGTAACTTCACCGCGGCGGACCGGGAACTTGCCCTCAGGGGCGATCGACAGGGTCGCCGTGTAGCCATCCTTCATCGAGTAGGTCACGAACTCGGACGCTACATCGGTGTTGGCATCGGCGGTGACACCAAAATAACGGATGTCGGCCCAGGCAGCGCCGCCAGGATTCGACGGGCCGCCAAAGGTGGTCACGATGCCTGTCTTGGAGGCCAGCTCGGTCGAGGTCGGGTCGTCGTTGATTGTCGGCGGGGCCGAGTCGCGAAGACCTGCCAGCTCGTCAAGGATGAAAGGCGACCAGATGATCATCGCGGCCTGACCGGCGAAATACAACTCGCGCGACTGCTTCCAGTACAATTCACCCGGAGGCGATGCCTTGGATATCTTCTTGTAGAAGTCCAGAACCTCGGTGGTTGCGGTTGCATCAAGCGGCGCGAAACCGTCGGCACCGACAGGCGAGACACCGTTGGCGAGGAAGACATGCTCCAGCACCTGGCTCATGAAGTTCTCATCAACCTTGTTCGGCGCCACAAAACCATACATGGATGGCGGGTTGTGGAGCGCGTCCACGGCAGCCTCGATAGCGGCATAGCTTGTCGGTGCTGCAAGGCCGGCGGCCTCGAACAGATCCTTGCGGTAGACAACCATCTGCGTCCAGCCATCAACGGGAACAGCGGCGGTCATGCCGTCGAACTGTGCCATGGTGATTGTGCCAGGTGCGAAAGTGTTCTTCTGCAGGGCGTCAACGATGTCGGAATTGGCCTCGACATCAAGAATGCCGGCCTCGGCCCACGGCAGCACATATTGCAGCGTGTGATAGATGACATCGGGAAGGGCACCGGCGGCAAAGGCAGCCGTCGCACGCGTGCCAAGGTCTTTTTCCTCAACCGGAATCACCTCGACGGTGTGGCCCGTCTTCTTGTTAAAATCATTAGCCATCGCCTGCTGCTTGGCAAGACGCTCAGGCTGATTCTCGGTCGTCCAGAAGCGAATCGTATCCGCCTGTGCGACACCTGCAACGAGGGTGGTGATCACCGCCGTTGCCGCCGTTAGCATAAGTGGTCTCATGAGTTAAAAACCTCCAGAGTTTTCTCTTGTTGTTTGCCGGACTCCCTGCCGGCCTTCTGACCAATCCGAAACAGGTGGATTGGCCGTTTCCCGACGCACGAGCGACGCGCGCACGAGTTCCTGATTGTCGGAAGGCCGGGTTCTGCCCTCGACAAGACTGATCAGCATTTCGGCAAGCCGGCGTCCAGCGGACTGCTGCGGCTGGCGCATGGTGGTAAGTGGCGGTTCGATCCAGGCGCCGATTTCAAGCCCGTCATAGCCGACAAGCGACACCTCGCGCCCCGGCACCAGCCCGGCTTCACGGATGGCCTGCATCGCACCAATGGCGACAACATCCGAAACGCAGCAAACGGCCGTGGGCGGCATATCGAGCGCAAGAAGGCGCTGCATCGCGGCCTTGCCACCCTCAAAACTGAGATCCGTCATTTCAAGCGGCGCGCTGTGCGGGTCAAGCCCTGCCTCGCCTATGCCGCGGCGCCACCCATCGGTTCTCTGGCGCGCAAAATTATAAACTTCGGGTCCTGCGATATGGGCAATCCGGCGATGACCAAGGCTGGCGAGATGCGCTGTCATCTCGGCAAAGGCGAGCTCATTGTCAACATCAAGCCAGGCTGTCGCGTTGCTGTCATTCGACCGGCCATGCGACACAAACGGGATCTGCAAATCGCGCAGCAGCTGGAACCGCCTGTCATCGCTGTAGGTGCGCGATATCACCAACCCGCTGATATGGCGCGTGCGGGCGATCTTCTGGAACAGCTCCAGCTCTTCATCAACGCTGTGTGGTACCAGCACGGTCAGGTCCCAGCCATAGGCGGCAAGCGCCTTGGCCATGCCGGCCATCAACTCGCTGAGGAAGGATTCGGTGGCCTGTCGGTCCTGCCACGGCATGACATAGCCAAGCGTCTCGGACTTACCGAGCGCCAGCCGTCTGGCATGCATGTTCGGCTGGTAGCCAAGCTCATCGGCCACCTCGCGAACGAGCTGCTTGGTCCGCGCCGAGATGTCCTGGTAGTCGTTCAGAGCCCGCGATACGGTGCTCTGCGACAAATTCAGCTGCGCGGCAATGGCCTTTAATCTTGTTGGCTCTCCCATGCTGGAAAGGTCCCCGAAAGCGATTTCGGAGTCAACCGAAAACGCTTTCGGTCGTGATTTTTCCGAATTACCAACTCAAATTGCTTACCGGAAACACCGGCGAGGCGATGGGGACTGCCGGCGCGTGACAGGAACGGCATCTGCCCGACCTTATAATTTTGGCCCCCATAATGTTGACTTCAGGGTGTCAGCGGGCCCGCCCCACCATTGGCATCACCACCTGAATGCGTGAGGCCTCGTTCATTTCCTGATTGTCGGCCTCAACAGCGCGCCGCAGCCGGTATCCAAGGTCGGGAATGGCGGAATTCACCCGGTTCCAGGACGGTATGAAAGGCGTTTCCATCGGTGTGTAGGTGAAGTCATCGCCGGCCCGCATGATATTCTCGGCAAACAGCTCGACCGCGCGTTCTTCGGCATTGATGTCAAATGACAGCCCGTTCAATTCGGCATCGCTCTGATAGAAACTGACCATGTCGAGGGCAATCCGGAAATAGGTCGCCTTGATCGTCCGGAACGTATCCGAGCCGAAGCAATGCCCCTGTGTTGCCAGCTTGCGGATCAGCACCTTGGAAATGTCAATCGACATACGCGACAGGCCGGAGGTGCTGTCAGACTCCGATAGATTCTGGTGCTTG
>CAJWDO010000205.1 GCA_913031555.1 uncultured Alphaproteobacteria bacterium
TTTTGAAACTTCTAATAAACTATTTCTGTTCATAATTTTTTTATCTTCTGCTCTTAGGTATTTCATAGGCTCTGCTTCCACAGGTGAAGTTGCAGTTTTTGCATATCCAATAATATCAAATACTTTTAACGGTGCAAAATTTGGGTCTTTTTTAGAACCTGAATTATTTCTGGAATTTCGGTGTTCTTGCCGGTCTGGCACTGGTGATCATGATCGTCACCGGTATCGTCCTGGCGATGAATTACACCGCGCATGTCGATCATGCGTTCAGTTCGGTCGAACGCATCATGCGTGATGTCAATCATGGCTGGCTGATCCGCTATATCCATATGAACGCGGCAAGTTTCTTTTTCATTGTCGTCTATATCCACATCTTCCGCGGCTTGTATTACGGCTCCTACAAGGCGCCGCGCGAGTTGCTGTGGATGCTTGGTGTCGTGATCTTCCTGCTGATGATGGCGACGGCCTTCATGGGCTATGTCCTTCCCTGGGGCCAGATGAGTTTCTGGGGCGCCACGGTGATCACCAACCTGTTCTCGGCCATTCCGCTTGTTGGCGAGAGCATCGTGACCTTCCTGTGGGGCGGTTTTTCAGTTGATAACCCGACATTGAACCGCTTCTTCTCGCTGCATTATCTGATGCCGTTCGTGATCGCCGGTGTGGTCGTGTTACACATCGTGGCACTGCATCGCTTCGGGTCGAACAACCCGATCGGCATCGACGCCAAGGGGCCGCAGGATACGATTTCCTTCCATCCTTACTATACAATCAAGGATATGGTCGGGGTCGCGATGTTCCTGCTGTTGCTGGCCGTTGCGGTGTTCTTCTTCCCGAACGCCATGGGTCACCCGGACAACTACATCCCGGCGAACCCGATGCAGACGCCGGCGCATATCGTGCCTGAATGGTATTTCCTGCCTTTCTACGCGATCCTGCGCGCGGTGCCGGACAAGCTTGGCGGTGTGTTGCTGATGTTTGCGGCCATCTTCGTGCTGTTTGTTCTGCCATGGCTTGACCGCTCACCGGTCCGCTCGGCGCGGTTCCGCCCGGTGTTCCGGATCTTCTTCTGGATGCTGTTCATCGACTGCATTGCTCTTGGCTATCTTGGTGGCAAGCCGGCGGAGGGTGTCTATGTCGTGGCATCGCGGGTCGCGACAGCCTGGTACTTCCTGCATTTCCTTGCCATCCTGCCGCTGCTGAGCGTCTTCGAGACAACGCGACCATTGCCAAAATCGATCTCTGAACCGGTTCTGGCGACAGCAAGGGGTGTCGCTTGATGCGTAAGTTTCTGATTGCTTGCGTGACCGCGCTGGCGGCCCTTGTCGGGCTTGCCGGTCCGGTCCAGGCAGCTGGCGGTGGCGATGTGAAACTCGTTTCCGGCGAGTGGAGCTTTGCCGGCCCGTTCGGCTATTTCGACAAGGGCGCGATGCAGCGTGGCTTTCAGGTCTATCGTGAGGTATGCGCTGGCTGCCACGGGGTTGAGTATCTGGCATTCCGCAACCTTGTGGACCTTGGCTACAATGCTGCCGAGATCAAGGCCATTGCCGCTGAATATGATGTGATGGACGGTCCCGATGATGAGGGTGAGATGTTCATGCGTCCGGCGCGTCCGGCCGACCTGATCCCGAACCCCTATCGCAATGACAATGAGGCCCGCGCCAGCAATAACGGCGCGCTGCCGCCGGATCTGTCGCTGATTGCCAAGGCACGGGCGAACGGTGCCGACTACCTCTACAGCCTACTTCTCGGCTATGAGGATGCGCCTGCCAACACCGAGGTTCCCGACGGCATGTATTACAACAATGCCTATTCTGGGCATCTGATTGCGATGCCGCAGCCGATCTATGGCGATGACGTCGAATATGCCGATGGCTCGCCGACGACGCCCGAGGGGATTGCGGCGGACTTGACCCACTTCCTGATGTGGGCGGCCGAGCCGAAGATGGAGATTCGCAAGCGGATCGGCGTTGCCGCCGTGTTCTTCCTCTCGATCTTCCTGATCATGTCCTATATGGCCAAGCGCCGCGTCTGGGCCGACCTTCACTGAAGGTAAGGCCCTAAAGGTCAGGTAGCAGAGGCCAGACATAGTGAAATTGAAAACCCCCGGTCATTGGCCGGGGGTTTTTCATGGCTGGCACATGGTGGCCGTAACGCGGCACACTGCACCAAAACCAGAGGTCGATAAGGTGGACTAGCCACACACCTCGTCAAGAAAGGCGAGGGTGCGCGCCCACGCCAGCGCCGCCGCCTCTTCATCATACTGGCCGCGGGCATCGCAGTTGAAGCCATGATCGGCTTCATAGACATGTGTCACCACTGCGGGGTCGGCATCCGCCTGGGCGTTGATGAAGGTGTTGACGCCGTCAATCGGGATGGTTTTGTCACGGGTGCCGAAATGTGCCAGCACCGGGCAGTGCGATACCAGCCCGGCTTTAGATGGCAGTTCACCCCCATAATATGAGGCCGCGCCGGCAAGGCCAGCCAGGCTTGTTGCGGCGCGCCAGGCAAGCGAGCCGCCCCAACAGAAGCCGACAACCACCACCGGCCCAGCCGCGGCAGCGGCGGTGATCGCCGCCGAAACATCAAAAATGGCGTCATTGTCGACAGCCGCCTTCAGCGCCAGGCCACGGTCACGCCCGTCCGCGTCATAGTGAAGTTCGACACCGCGCTCGGCACGGTCGAACAGCGCCGGTGCGACAGCGTAATAGCCTGCCTCGGCAAAGCGACGTGGCAGATCGCGAATATGATCATTGAGTCCGAAGATTTCCTGCAGAACAACAACGCCGCCGCGTGCCGTTTTGCTGTCACCGGCGACGACCGCGTCAAGAGTATGGCCATCCTCGGCGGTCAGTTTCCTCATCTGCGACATTCTGACACCTCTGTGGGCTTTTTTTTGTTATTACACATTGAAACGGAAATGGAAAACATCTCCGTCACTCACTTTGTAATCAGCACCCTCAATGCGCAGTTTTCCGGCGTCGCGCGCCCCGGATTCGCCCTCACAGGCAACATAATCATCGAATGACACCGTTTCCGCGCGGATGAAGCCACGCTGGAAGTCGGTGTGGATCACACCGGCGGCCTCGGGCGCCGTCGCACCTGCGGCGACGGTCCAGGCGCGTGCCTCTTTCGGGCCAGCGGTAAAGAATGTCAGCAGGTCCAGCAGCCCGTAACCGGCCCTGATGAGCCGCGCCAGCCCGGCCTCTTCCAGCCCAAGTTCAGCCAGGAACATTGCCTTGTCGTCACCATCAAGTTGTGTGATTTCGGCTTCGATCGCCGCCGATACAACGACATGCGCCGCACCTTCGGTTTCGGCACGCGCGGCGACCGCTACGGTGTGAGCGTTGCCCGTCGCGGCCTCCGATTCGGCGACATTGCAGACATAGAGAACCGGTTTTGATGTCAGCAATTGCAGCTGCGGCAACCGTGTCTCCTCATCCTGCGTCAGTCCGCCGACGCGTCTCACCGGCACACCATCGCCAAGCTGCGCCAACAGCTTTTCCATCAGTGCCAGATCGCGCTTTGCCTCGGCATCACCGCCGCGGGTCTTTTTTACCAGCGCCGTCATCCGGCGCTCCAGCGAATCAATATCCGCCAGCATCAGTTCGGTCTCGACCGTGTCGGCATCGCGAAGCGGGTCGACCGTGCCGTCGACATGCGTGACGTCGGTATCCTCGAAACAGCGCAGTACATGCGCGATGGCATCCACCTCGCGGATATTGCCAAGGAACTGGTTGCCAAGTCCCTCTCCCTTCGAGGCACCGCGCACAAGCCCGGCGATGTCGACGAATTCCAGTTGTGTGGGGATCACGGTGGCCGAATTGGCGAGATGTGCCAGCTTGTTAAGCCGCGGGTCC
>CAJWDO010000206.1 GCA_913031555.1 uncultured Alphaproteobacteria bacterium
CTGTTGTCGGATTGATCGAGTGGTCCCCCGAAGCTTCTGGTCGGGTCGTTGTAGATCAGACGCACGGGAATCTCCTTGATACGAAGCTTCTTCGCGGCAGCCTGAACCCAGAACTGCATCGGGAATTCGTATCCGGTGATGTCCAGAGACAATGCCTTGCAGGATGAGATCCGATACGCCTTGAAGCCACAGAAGGCATCCGTGAGTTTGAATCCGAGAAGTTGATTGATCTCTTCGGTGATGATGCCGTTGATCGCTCGGCGGTCCGCCGGTGGCGTGTCGCTGCCTTCTTCCGTCACCAGGTAACGGCTTCCTGAAATCACATCGGCATCCATCGTTTCGATCGGCACCCCGAACACCTCTGAGGCGGTACGGGCGTGGATGTCGACCCCGGCGCGGAACGCCTCGATCATGGTGTCTTCACCGGCAACATGCGCGACAAGGCGCAGTTCGATCTGTGAATAGTCGGCCGAAATCAGTTTCTTGCCCTCCGCCGCCACAAAGGCGGTGCGGATCTGCCGCCCCTCGGCAGTGCGGATCGGGATGTTCTGGACATTCGGATCGGATGAGGAGAGGCGACCGGTCGAGGCGCCAACCATCGAAAATGAGGTATGGACCCGTCCGGTTTCAGGCAAGATGCTCTCGACAAGCGCGTCGGCATAGGTGGATTTGAGTTTTGCCAGCTGCCGCCAGTCAAGAACTCTCGAGGCAATCTCGACACCATTCGCGGCAAGGTCCTCGAGGATGTCGGCCGAGGTGGAATAGGCACCCGTCTTGGCTTTCTTGCCACCTTCAAGGCCCATCTTGTCGAACAGGATTTCGCCAAGCTGCTTTGGTGATCCGACATTGAACTCTTCGCCGGCAAGATCGAGAATCTCGCGATTGAGCGCCGCCATCCGGGTCGCGAAATCATTCGACATCCGCGCCAGAATCGACGGATTGACCGTGATTCCGGCATTTTCCATCGCCGCCAGCACCGGGATCAGCGGCCGTTCCAGCCTTTCATAGACCGACGCCACACCTTCAACGGCAAGCCGCGGGCGCAGCATCTGCCACAGCCGCAGCGTGATGTCGGCATCCTCGGCGGCGTAATCAAGCGCCGCTTCGGGCGTGAGTGATCCGAACGGCACCTGCTTGGCGCCCTTGCCGCAGACATCCGCATATTTGATGGTCGTATGGTCAAGCCAGTGCCCGGCCAACGAATCCATTGAATGGCTGTTCACCCGCCCGGCATCGAGGACATAGGACAGGCACATCGTGTCATCGACCGGCGCCAGATAAATGCCACCATTATGCTGGCGCATCAGAACATGACTGTCATATTTCAGATTATGCCCGATCTTCAGCACCGCCTGATCCTCGAACAGAGGCTTCAGGATCGCCATGGCATCATCGAACGCAATCTGCTCCGGCAGCACGGGATCGGCTTCAAGGTCAAGACCCCCCTGCCCGTCGGCGGCCACGGTCGCGGCGCCATGGCGGAGCGGCACATAGCAGGCCTGCCCGGGTGCCAGCGCCATCGAAATGCCTACAAGCTCCGCCGCCTCTGCATTCAGCGAGCTTGTCTCGGTATCAACTGCCAGATAGCCCTGGCGCCGTGCCATCGCGACCCAGTCTTCAAGAACGCTTTTTTCGGTGATCAGCTGATAATCCACCTCGCCTTCCAGCACCGGCGCCGCAGGTTGTGACGGCGCGTTGCCAGGCTGCGGCGCGCCGCCCATGGAACGCACGGCCGGCGCGGCACGAGTTGCCTCGCCATCAGCGCCAATGCGCGTCAGCAGACGCCTGAAATCTTGTTCGGCAAGAAACGCCTTCAGCTTGTCGAAATCACGTTCACCACGTTGCAGCCCGTCAATCGACAATGGCGTCGGCGCATCATCACGAAGTCTTACCAGATCGCGGGATATTCGTGCCTGATCGCCAAAATTAATCAGATTCTCGCGCCGTTTCGGTTGTTTGATTTCCGCGGCGCGTGCCAGCAAAGTGTCGAGATCACCATAAATGTTGATCAACTCGGCCGCTGTCTTCACGCCAATTCCCGGCACGCCGGGAACATTGTCGGTGGAATCGCCCGCCAGCGCCTGAACATCGACAACCTTGTCCGGCATGACGCCGAACCGTTCCTCGACCTCTGGCGCCGCGATGCGCCGCTGTTTCATCGGATCGAGCATGGTCACGCCGCCACGCACAAGCTGCATCAGATCCTTGTCGGAAGACACGATCACCGTCTCCAGCCCGACCGCCTCGGCCATGCCGGCATAGGTGGCGATCAGATCATCAGCCTCGAACCCCGGCGCCTCGAGCTGCGGCAGGCTCAGCGCCTCGGTCGCACTTCGGACCAGCGCAAATTGCGGTACCAGCTCTTCAGGTGGGTCGGTACGGTTGGCCTTGTAGTCGGCATAGATATCGTTGCGAAAGGTCTTGCGGGCGGAATCAAAAACGACGGCGACATGGCTTGGCGCCATATCATCGACAAGCTTCATCACCATGCCGGTGAAGCCGAACACCGCATTTACCGGCGTGCCGTCGCCGCGCGTCATCGGCGGCAGCGCATGGAAAGCCCGGAAGATATAGCCCGACCCGTCAATCAGGACGAGCTGGTCACGATCGCTCATCGGGCGTCCGCCATGTCGGCAGCGCCGGTCTCACATCTCCGCACAACATCAGTCGGCAGAAAATTGATCAGGGCGTTACGCATTATCCTCGTCCCCGGCGCGCGCATAACGGCGCGAGCAATAGGGGCAGACAATCTCGCCATCGGTACCAAGCGTCAGCCAGACCCGTGGATGGCCAAGCGCATCGCCATTACCATCGCAGGCCACACGATCCGTTGTCACAAGGATGGTCTCCATCCCCGACGCGCCGGTGCTGTTGCTGTTTCCATCGGTGCTGCCATCTGTATTGCCGGCCATCATCATCCGTCCAATTTCCCCTGATCATCATCGCTGGGTGTGCCGGCCTACAAGGCCGGTCAACCGCTGCGGAGAATCTATAGCCTTGCCGACGGCGATGCAATTGCGAAGCTGTCATGCTGCGAATTCACGTCGTAATTTCAGGCAGAAGCTCAGGCAGAAGCTCAGGCTTTCGGGATTTCTCCATCAGACGAAGATGTCGCTGACGGTTTTGATGAAGAGGGTGCGTGCCTATATAGACGTCATGAAAAATCCCGTAACTGATCCGTCCATGACCCAGCCTCCCGGCCAATCCCCCGGCCAATCCCCCGGCCCGGCATTCGTGAACGCGCCCGCCGATGGCTGCGCCATTCGCGCCCGCGGCATTCGGAAAACCTATACCGGCGCTGGCGGCAAGGCACCAAAGCTGGCGCTTGCCGATGTTGATCTCGATATTCCGGTCGGCGCCATTTTCGGGCTTCTGGGACCGAATGGTGCTGGGAAATCGACCTTCATCAACATCATGGCGGGCACGGTGGTCAAATCCGCCGGCAGCATCGGCATCTGGGGCACCGACATTGATGACAATCCACGCCAGGCGCGGGCCAATATCGGGATCGTGCCGCAGGAACTGAACATCGATGCCTATTTCACGCCACGCCAGCAGCTGGAATTTCAGGCCGGCCTGTTCGGAGTGGGACCATCGGAACGGCGCAGTGACGAGATCCTCGAAATGGTCGGCCTGTCCGAACAGGCGCACACCTATGCAAGGCGGCTGTCAGGCGGCATGCGGCGGCGGCTTCTCGTCGCCAAGGCGATGGTTCACAGCCCGCCGATTCTGGTCCTTGACGAGCCGACCGCCGGCGTTGATGTGGCGCTACGCCAACGGCTGTGGGACAATATCCGCGCCCTGAATGACGCCGGCGTGACGATCGTGCTGACAACCCATTATCTTGAAGAGG
>CAJWDO010000207.1 GCA_913031555.1 uncultured Alphaproteobacteria bacterium
TTGATGAATTCGGCTATGTGATGCGCGCCGAGGAAACCTACGATCCGCCGACAGTGCCGCTGGATGGTGACGGGCAGGGCGAACCCTATGCCGTTTATGGCTACGGGGCGCAGGTGGTCGAACTGGAAGTCGATCTCGGTCTTGGCACCGTCAGCGTGAAACATATCACCGCGGCGCATGATCTTGGCCGGGTTATCAACCCCCTGCTGGCCACGGGCCAGATCGAGGGTGGCATCGCGCAGGGGCTCGGCATGGCGCTGATGGAGGAATATATCCCGGGCCGCACCGAGAATTTGCATGATTATCTGATCCCCTCCTGCGGTGACATGCCGGAGATCGACACCATCTTCATCGAAAAGCCTGATCCGGTCGGCCCGATGGGGGCAAAGGGGCTTGGTGAGCATGTGCTGATCCCGACGGCGCCGGCGATCCTGAACGCCATTCATGATGCCACCGGCGCCTGGGTCGACCGGCTGCCGGCGTTGCCGCATCGTGTTCTGGCGGCCATCGATGCCGCTGGCGGAGGTAAGGCGTGACGAAGGAAGCTGTTGAAAAAATCCGCTGCGATGCCTGCCCGGTGATGTGCTATATCGCCGATGGCAACAGCGGTGCATGTGACCGCTATGCCAATCATGACGGCCAGATTGTCCGGCTTGACCCGCTGACCATTTTCGACCGGCGGCTGGCGGCTGGCGATACGGTAAAGCCGTTTCTTGGCGCCGGCTGGGATGGCGGACTGGGGTCCGGGGCGGATCTGTTCGTGACCGCCATCGGCGCCGGCACGACCTATCCCGACTACAAGCCTGCCCCCTTTGTCGTCAGCCGGGATGTCGAGGGGGTGGATTTCGTCACCGTGGTGACCGAGGCCATCTTCTCTTATTGCGGCGTGAAGGTGAAGATCGATACCGATCGGCATCTTGGGCGCGAGGGAGCAGTGGTTCGATGCGGCGATGAGGCTGTCGGGCTTGTCATCACCTCGGAATATGGCTCGCAGATGCTGTCGCTTGGTGGCGTTGATCACCTGACCGGCGGGTCGAAGAAGGAAGGCCGGGTAACCTGCGATACGCTCATGCAGCTGTGCAACAGGAAGGCTGTCGAACTGACCATCGATGATGGGGCGACAGTGACGGTGCAGGCTGGCCAGCCACCGATTGTCGACGGCGTTGTCGAGAGCCGCATGCGGGTTGGCTGCGGGTCGGCGACCATCGGCATGTTCGCCTCGCAATGGAAGGGGCTTGTCGATGAGGTCGTCGTTGTCGACGACCATATCACCGGTGTGGTGTCGGAACATCAGGCCGGCAAGGTCATCGACTGGCCGGAAACAGGCATCAGGATCAAGGGGCGCCGCTCGACCCCGGGACGGTATTTTCAGGTGGCCGAGCCGGGTCTTGGCTGGGGTGGCACCGATATTCAGGACCCGCTGACGATCCTTGGTGACTGGGACGCGAAAAAGGGCGCGCGCGCGGGCCTGACGCTGCTGATGGTGTCGACAACCGGCGAGCAGTTCGCCTATTTCATCCTTGATAACGATCTTGTGCCGCAGGCGGCCCCGCTCCCGGACTCGCTTCGTCCGACGGTCGATCTGATCACCGAGAATTGCGAGCCGGCCCTGTGTACGGTGCTGTTCATGGGCGGCGCTGGCGGATCGCTTCGCGCCGGTGCCACGAAGAACCCGGTGAAATTGACCAGGTCGGTGCAGAAGCGGCACACCACCGTGTCCTGTGGCGGTGTCGAGGCCTTTGTCTGGCCCGGCGGCGGCATCACCATCATGGTCGATGTGCTGAACCTTCCCGACAATGCCTTTGGCTATGTGCCGACCCCGGCGCTTGTCGCGCCGCTGGAATTCACCGTCCGCCATGATGACTATGTCGAGCTTGGCGGCCATCATGATGCGGTGCGAAGCATTGCCGAGGCCATCGAGCAGGGAAGCGAATATGGTGCCAATGCGCTGGTCATGGGCCCTGGCGCGAAAACGCTGCTGACCGGTGATGATGACGAATCCTGAGCCAGATACCGGCAGCCGACCATCGGCCATGGCGGGCTTTCAGTCCGCGCTGATCGGCCAGCGTCAGCGCCTTCATATCCAGCATGGACCGATTGATCTGGTGATCGATGCTGACGGGCCGGGACGAGAAGCCTTGTTCGAGCATGCAACGGCTGCGACGATGCCTGTTCTGTCCGTGCTTGTGAAAGAGCTGGACAGGTTGCGCGCGCCATTCATGACGGGACGCCGCTTCACCGGACCGGTGGCGCGCCGCATGCAGTCTGCCTGCCGTGTCGCCGGTGACACCTTCGTAACGCCCATGGCCGCGGTGGCGGGGTCGGTGGCCGATCATGTTCTGGCGGCGATGATGGATGATGAAGCGGCGCGGGATTGCAGCCGGATCAGTGTGAATAATGGCGGTGATATCGCGTTCTGGACAAAGCCTGGTGCCACGACGAGGGCGCAGATCGCCGGCCTGCCGACCGGCCTGCTGTCACTTGCCGGATCGACGCGCTGGCGCGGCATGGCGAGTTCCGGTTGGAGGGGGCGAAGCCATTCGCTTGGCATCGCTGACAGCGTGACGGTGCTTGCCGAGAGTGCCGCGCTGGCCGATATCACGGCGACGCTGATTGCCAATGATGTCGATCTGACGGATCATCCTTTGATCACGCGCCAACTGGTGGATGAACTTGATGCGGCGAGCGACCTCGCCGGCAGGCTGGTGACAACCGGCGTGCCATGGCTTGAAGATGACGAGATTGCCAGGGCGCTCGCGGCCGGGTGCGCGACAGCGGCGGGTTTGATGCAAAAGGGTGGCATCGCCGGTGCGGTGCTGGTGTTAAGTCCCAATGGTAGCCTGGGTTTTCCGCTGCCTTCAAACTTGGCGGAATGGCTGGGCTTGATGGGCGGCGCGGCGTTTGCGCTGAACAACATCATGTTGCGGCATCAAGCCGAACGCACCGCGCAGGCGCGTTTGTTCGCCATGTTCGTGGGCGGTATTGTTGCGCCAAGCGCGGTGGCTGCTTTATTGGCCCTGTTGTTGGGCGAGGGCAATGCCTTTGTGCAGTGGCCCGTGTTGCCCGGGTTTTACGGTGGTTTGGTGCTGTTGGCTTTTGCGGTTACCTTGCTGGTGGCCAACTACGGATTGCAGTACGGGGCATCGCGTTTGCCGGCCAATGTAACCTCGGTGGTGATGTTGTCAGAAGTGGTGTTTGCAACTTTGTCAGCCATTGTGCTGACCCAAGAAGTATTGACACTGCAGGTGGGAATTGGTGGTGCCATGATTGTGCTGGCGGCTGCTTTAAGCGCGCTTGAAAACAAGGACGCGCATTGATCGGGAGGAAAAACATGAATCATTTATTCAAGGTGGCCATGGCCACGGCGGCGTCTACATTGCGTGGCTGGCAAGGCATGGTAGTGACAGAACCTGCAGCCCTTCAGCCTGAAAAACCTTTGAAACTGTACGAGTTCGAAAGCTGCCCCTACTGCCGCTTGGTGCGTGAAACGCTGACCGAGTTGGCGCTGGACGCTGATATTTACCCCTGCCCCAAGGGTGGAACCCGGTTTCGCGCGGATGTGCTGGAGTTGGGTGGCAAGGCCCAGTTTCCATTTTTGGTGGATGACAACACTGGCGTGAAGTTGTATGAGTCAGCCGATATTATCGAATACCTGTACACCACCTATGCCAAGCGGGCTGTGCCGTTGCGTGTGAAGGCTGCGTTGCCGCAGGCGGTGTCCAGCCTGGCCAATTCGGCTTTGGGCCTGGGTGCTGGCACCAAGGTTCGTGCATCGAAAAAGCCTGAGCATATGTTGACGTTGTACAGTTTTGAAGCATCGCCATTTTGCAGGCC
>CAJWDO010000208.1 GCA_913031555.1 uncultured Alphaproteobacteria bacterium
CAAAGGCGACCATGCGCGATGTTCGGGTTTGTGGCGGTTCGGCGAAAAAGGCGTCATCGGTCGGGTTGGCGCCGGGCCAGCCGCCCTCGATATAATCGACCCCGATCTCGTCCAGCGCGGCGGAAATGGCGATTTTATCGGCCTTCGAGAAATCGACGCCACGAGTCTGACCACCGTCGCGTAGCGTCGTGTCAAACAACCAGATCCTGTTATCGCTCATTCACCTGTCCCCCGGGGCCGGCCTGCGCGCGCCCTGAATGCGTCTAGGGCTTACCAAAAATGGCACCAAAAGGCTAGCTTCGCCGCCAAACAGTGCCATCTGGCCCGTCTTCAAGAAGGATACCCTGCGCTGCCAGCTCATCACGGATGGCATCGGCGGCAGCAAAGTCACGCGCCGCGCGGGCCGCATTTCGCGCCTCTATTCTGGCGTCGATCTCGGAGTCATCTGCGATATCGCCCCCTGTTTCACCGCGTGCCCATTCATCACCTGTCTGCTCCAGAAGGCCGAGCAGCGATGCCGATGATTTCAGCGCCACCGCCGCATCCGCATCACCCCTGTTCGCCGCCCCGGCAAGCTCATGAAGGCGCGCCATCGCCGCAGGCGTGTTCAGGTCATCACAAAGCGCCGTAAGAAAGACTGGGTCAACAGCATCATCAGCGGCCGCGGCGTTGCCAACGGCGCGATAAAGACGGTCAAGGACATTGCGCGACTCGGCAAGCGCGGCCCCGGTCAGCGCCACCGGCGCCCGATAATGCGCCGCCAGAAGTCCGGCCCGCACGGTCTCGCCGCGATGCTCGGCAATGGCCTCATGCGCCAGCACCATGTTGCCAAGCGACTTCGACATCTTCTCGTCACCCATCGTGACATAGCCGTTATGAAGCCAGTATTTCGCCATGATTTCAGTGTTATGCGCGCAGCATGACTGGGCGATTTCATTCTCATGATGGGGAAAGACAAGGTCGAGGCCACCAGCGTGAATATCGAAAGTCTCGCCAAGGTAATGCCGGGCCATGGCGGAACATTCGATATGCCAACCCGGCCGCCCACGCGTCTCCGAGAACGGGTTTTCCCATCCCGGCTGGTCATCGCTGCTTGGTTTCCACAGCACGAAGTCGGCAGCATCGCGTTTGTAGGGTGCCACCTCGACGCGGGCACCGGCAATCATGTCATCCATGCTGCGGCCCGACAGCGCGCCATAGGACGGCATTTTCGCCACACTGAAAAGCACATGATCCTCGGCGACATAGGCGAAGCCGCCCTCGATCAGCGTCCGGATCATCGCGATCATCTCATCGACGAATTCCGTGGCGCGCGGCTCATGGTCCGGCGGCAGCGCGCCAAGTGCCGCGATGTCCTCATGAAAACAGCGGATGGTGTCGTCGCACAGCCTGTCTATCCCGATCGCGCGTTCGGCCGCGCGGGTGATGATCTTGTCATCGACATCGGTGATGTTACGGACATAGGTCACGCTTTCAAAGCGGCGACGAAGCAGCCTTACCAGAACGTCGAACACGACGATGGGCCTTGCATTGCCGATATGGATCCGGTCATAGACGGTCGGCCCGCAGGCATAGACACGGACGTGCGATGCCTCCAGCGGCGTGAAGACATCCTTGCTGCGGGTCAGGGTATTATAGAGGCGGAGTTCGGTCATGCCGCCTCTCCACGAAGCCTCGCCTGAATGCGTTCCCGCCCGATAAAGGGCAGCAGAGGGCCTATTTCCGGGCCGCGCGCCTGCCCTGTCAGCGCCAACCGGATTGGCATGAACAGGCCGCGTCCCCGCGCCCCGGTAGCCGCGCCGACCGCCTTTGTCCAGTCACCCCAGACATCGGAAAGATCACCTCCGGGAAGCAGATCGGCGGCGGCATTCGTTACCTCAGCAGCCTCGATCACCGGGGCCAGAGGGGCGGTACAGACCTGCCACCAGCCGTTGGCCTCACTCACCGCGTCGAGATTGTCGCGAACGGCCAGCCAGAACGCCGCGCCGCCACCGATATCAAGTGCCGCCAGCCGGTCGGCAACAATGGCGAAATCAAGCTGCTGGATCACCCTGACATTGACCTGTGCCAGCTCCGCCGGGTCGAATTTGGCGGTGGCACGCCCAAAACGCGACAGATCAAAGCCTTCGATGATGGTGGCCATCTCCGCGGATGGCACAACCGGATCGGAGGTGCCGATCCGCGCCAGCAGGCTGGCCAGCGCCGTCGCCTCGGTCCCCTCATCGCGAAGCTGGCCAATCGACAGGCTGCCAAGACGTTTCGACAGCCCCTCGCCATCGGCGCCGGCCAGAAGCGCGACATGCCCCATCACCGGTGCTGTGGCGCCAAGCGCCTCGAACAGCTGGATCTGCGCCGCCGAGTTGGTGACATGGTCCTCGCCGCGGATGATATGGGTGATGGCGTGGTCGATATCATCGACAACCGAGGCCATGGTATAGATGACCCGTCCATCCTCGCGAAACAGCACCGGGTCGGACAGGCTGGACATATGATAGCTGACATCGCCGCGAACCATGTCGGTCCAGGCCACCTCGCTATGCTCAAGCAGGAAACGCCAGTGCGGGCGGCGTCCCTCGGCCTCCAACGCAGCTTTCTGAGCATCGGTCAGCTTCAGCGCCGCACGGTCATAGACTGGTGGACGCCCGGCGGACAATTGTGACTTGCGTTTCAGAGCAAGTTCTTCCGGCGTTTCATAACAGGCATAGGCACGGCCATCGGCCACCAGCTGTTGCAGCGCGGCGCGCCGAGGATGCCGAGGAACGTGCGCAGCGTGTCGCTCCGCACGCGGGACGGATCCACCTGGACTTTCTTATTGAAGCAGTTGTTCGCCTCGTGCTCGAAGTACGCCACCGCCGGCTCGTGGGCCAGGTCGAGCACCTCGCCCGCCGTCGCGCGGCCCCCGGCGAGGTCGAGCAGGATGGCGGCGAGCCGCTCAGCGCCGAGATCCGCCAGATTGGCCTCCGAAAGGGTCGTCTTCGACCCCTTCCGGACCTTCGGCTTTTCACCCGCTGTCGCGGCGGCCTTGCGCGCCATCCAGACTCCTTATGCCGGCTTAGATGTGCAGCACGCGTCCGTAGGCGTCCAGAGCCGCCTCGTGCATCGCTTCCGACATGGTCGGGTGCGCATAGACGACGCCGTGCAGGTCTTCCTCGGTCGCTTCCAGGGTGATGGCTGTGACGAAGCCCTGGATCATCTCGGTGACCTCGTCGCCCACCATATGGGCGCCGAGCAGTTCGCCGCTGCCTTCGTCGAATACCACCTTCACCAGGCCAGCCGTGCTGCCCATGGCAATGGCCTTGCCGTTCCCGACGAAAGGAAACGTGCCGACCTTGACGGGATGGCCGCGCTCCCTGGCCTGTGCCTCGGTGAGCCCCACGCTCGCCACTTGTGGATGGCTGTAGGTGCAGGCCGGAATACGTGTGGCATCGAGCGCATGCGGATGCAGCCCGGCAATCCGCTCCACGCAGATCACGCCTTCGTGGCTGGCCTTGTGGGCCAACCAGGGCGCGCCGGCGATGTCGCCGATGGCATAGACCTTCTTGTTGGAGGTGCGCAGGTCCGCGCCGACCGTTATCCCGGCGCGGGTGTGCGCGATGCCGGCCTCCTCCAGCCCCAGCCCCTCGAGGTTGGGCTTGCGTCCGGCCGCGACCAGCAGATGCGTGCCGGCGATTTCCCGGCGATTCCGCCCAGGCAGGAATGTGACATTTTCAAAGTTTTTAGAGTTAAGTAAAACTTCAATATCATTCTGATTTTTTAAGTTTTCAATAAAATTTTAAATAATCTTAATTTTTATTTCATTAATTTTATACATTTCATAATCTTCATATAAAAC
>CAJWDO010000209.1 GCA_913031555.1 uncultured Alphaproteobacteria bacterium
CTTTCTGACCCAGGTTATATCACTTGGAGGGATTCAATTCCCAGCAGCAGCGTTACTACAATCAACTTGATTGCAAAACTGGAAAACATGTCACAGAAAAGGGAAGGCCTATCACTTCAGGTGAGCTGAGCACCTCTGAACCACAGCAAGCAAATATTTTCAGTCATGTGAATCGACCGCCTTACCAATCACCACTAAAAATGGCGGAGGCATGCCTTTCGCTTCATGAAGAAGCAGGCGATTTCCTCAGCAAGCAAGCAGTGGAACGCTGGGCAACCGAGCCATGGGTGGATTACGGTACTGAGCACCCTGCTGCAGAGTGTGGCTACGATTTGTTGATTTCGTATCCCGCTGCGCTGGAAAAAGGGGCTCGAGCTATGTCATAACGCAGGAGCATTGGCTGGGGCAGCTGGCTGGGCCCCGGCAAGCATGGCGTCGACGTCCTCTCCGCTCAGCCGCAGAGCGCCCTTCATCTCGCCCACCTTCCAGCTCGCCTCCTCGCGCTCCGCGAGCGCCGCGAGCGAGCTCGCGAGCTGCGCGCGGCCGGCGCGCCGGGGGCGGCTTTTCCTCCGCGGCCGCGGCGGCTGTGGCGGCGCGCAGTGCCGCGTCTGGCAATGTCTTGTCAAGCGCACGTGGCGCGGCAAGCATCGCGCCTTTACCGGTCAGCGGGCGCGCCATTTCGGCGCCGTCATTGCCGGTCATATAGAAACCGCCACGTCCCTTGTCGCCCGTGAAGCCGTCCTCGATCATCGCCATGATCATGTCGTTGCGCCCGCCAACGGCGTGGAAGGCGTCACCTTCGGGAAGAATGTTGCGAAGCGAGGCAACGACATCGACCATCAGATCGATGCCAATCAGGTCATACAGCCCGAAAACACCGGTTTTAGGGATCCCCATGGGTCGCCCCATCAGCGCGTCGGCCTGCTCGATATCAAGGCCGCACCGCATGGCCTCGTCGATCCCCACCTGCAGCGCGAATACACCGACCCGGTTGCCGAGAAAGCCCGGCGTGTCGGCGCAGCGCACGACTCCCTTGCCAAGAACGCGGTCATTGAAATCGGCCAGCCTGTCGATCACATCGCCGGCAGTGTCGGTGCCGCGAACCAGTTCAAGGAGCCGCATATAGCGCACCGGATTGAAATAATGGGTAATGGCGAAGCGTTGGCGGAAAGCTGTCGGCATATCCTCGACAAGAAGGCGGATCGGAATTGTCGAGGTGTTGGAACTGACGATGCAATCTGGGCCGACGGTGGCATCCAGTTTCCTATACAGGTCTTTCTTGATGTCCAGGCGCTCAACGACCGCCTCGATGATCCAGTCGCATTCGGCAAGGCTGGCAAAGTCATCACTGATTGTGCCGGTGATGATTCTGGCCGCGTTCCGCTTGTGCATCAGCTGTGGCGGATCGGAGGCAAGAAGACGTTCGATGGCGCGTTCTGCCGGCGATGCGTCACCGGCGTTTCTTGCCGGAAGGTCGAGAAGCATCACCTCATGACCGGCATTGGCGATTTGCGCCGCAATCCCGCTTCCCATCGTGCCTGCGCCAATAACGGCGATCTTTTTGAAATTGGAATCCATCTGGGACATATCAATTACCTCCGGCCGATTGGCGGCCCTGGATCAGCGTGCGAGGAAGGTGGAAAGTGTCTCATTTACCTCAAGAGGGAATTCTGCCGGCAGAAAATGCCCGGCGCGGTCGAATGTCTGCGTCCGGGCACCCGGAATAGATGCCGCCATCCTGTGTCCGACCTTCGCCGGCGTCATGCGGTCCCGGCCAGCGATCAGGCAGATACTTGGCTGTGTGACCGCGGCCGCGGCGGCAGGGCCGCCATCATAGCTGTTGCAGGCCACAAGGTCGGCATGCAGGGCGGCGTCCTCATTCTGCGCCATCACCCGCCTGCCATAGCCAAGAAAGGCATGCCCGGGCTGGGTGTTGTCAAATTTATGCGCCGCAGGACCATGGCCCCAGCTTGTCATCATCGCAAAGGCCTTTTCCGGCTTTGACTTCGCCATCTCGACAAGCATGTCATTGACCGGGATCGCCATCGCGCCGGCGATCAGTGCCAATCCGGCAACATGCTCGGGATATCGTGCAGCGGCGTCGAGGGTGATCAAAACGCCCTGCGAATGCGCCACAAAGGTTGCGCTGGCGACGCCAAGGCTGTCCAGCAGTGCGACGCACCAGTCTGCCATCTCCTCGATGCTGGCAAGCGGTGTGCCAGCCGACAGGCCATGTCCCGGCAGGTCGGGTGCCAGTACGGCAAAGCCGCGATGCGCGAAATAGCGGCTCTGCAGCACCCATGTCAGATGGCTCTGCCCGCTGCCATGAAGGAACAGTAACACCGGCTTGCTGTTGTCGAAATCCAGACCGCCAGTGGCAATATGGACCATCTCGCCCTGCAACTCATGCTTCATGATACCCTCCTGCCGGCGGCTATTCGGCCGCCTTGGCGGCGACGCGTGCGGCGGCCCGGAATCCAAGCTCGAAATCGGCCCTGATATCAGCGATATCCTCAAGTCCGACAGACAGCCTGATCATGTCATCCGACAGCCCGCCCTCGACCATCGCCTCGGCGGAGATATGCGAGTGGGTGGTGCTTGCCGGGTGGATGACGAGGGTCTTGGCATCGCCGACATTGGCCAGATGCGATGACAGTTCGACAGCCTCGATAAAGGCCTTGCCGGCGGCCCGCCCGCCCTTCAGCCCGAAGACAATGATCGACCCGGCACCGCGCGGCAGCATCCGCTGGACCAGCTCATGGCTCGGGTGATCGGGAAGCATTGGATGCTTGACCCATGCGACGGCGTCATGACCGGTCAAAAGCTCAAGCATCGCCGCAGTGTTGTCCATGTGCCGCTGCATGCGCAATGGTAAGGTTTCCAGCCCCTGCAGGATGTGGAAAGCATTTGTCGGGGACATTGACGGCCCGAAATTATACATGCCCTCGGCGCGGAATTTCGCGGTAAAGGCGGCGGGACCAAACTCCTCATGGAAATTGATATCGTTCATCGCGTAATGCGGACCGGCGATGGTCGGGAAACGGTCATCACGCCCCCAGTCGAAATTGCCACCATCGACAACCGCGCCGCCGATCGCAACGCCATGCCCGCCCGTCCATTTCGTCAGCGAATGGATGATGATGTTGGCGCCAAGCTCGATCGGCTTCAGAAGCCAGGGCGTGTTGAAGGTGCAGTCGAGCATCAGCGGCACATGCGCGGCGCGTGCCACCTCGGCTACGGCGGCGACATCCATCACATCGAGGCCCGGATTGCCTATCACCTCGCCAAAGATGATTTTTGTGTTTGGCTGGAGGGCGCGAGGGTTGGGCTCTCTGCAAACAAGATGTCGGGGTAACCATCACCATTCATGTCAAATCCTCCGAGCAAGCTGTAAAAGCCGAGCAAGGCATCGGAGGTTTGACCAAACCACTTGAAGTCCGCGTTGAGCTTCGCGTCTCCACTTGTGAAGTTCGCAAATGGCTTACCAAAGTAAAGATAGACACCTCCACACCGTGATTTTGTTCCATCACTGGCGCGTCCTTCAGAGATCAGGAAGTCAGCGTATCCATCTTTGTTGATGTCACCAGCTGCAGTGCTGATGTTGAGCAGGTTGTCTTTTCCTGACCCAACGGCGCTTAGCCACCTCTGATGTCCGAGAAAACCCCAAGGTAGAAGTTTTGGTTGGTTTGAAAAGATATAAAAGTATTTGAAGACATTCTATTTAATCCTTTATGTATGAATTCTTTATGTAAGATGATAGAATTAGTAGTTCAACAAAAAATTAAAGGTATTTTTA
>CAJWDO010000210.1 GCA_913031555.1 uncultured Alphaproteobacteria bacterium
GATGACGGCGATGGCAATGTCCTGCCGCCCCGATCTGATCATCTTTGATGAGCCGACAACGGCGCTCGACGTGACGACACAGATCGAGGTGCTGGCGGCGATCCGCGAAATTGTCGAGCAGTTCCAGACCGCCGCCATCTATATCACGCACGACCTTGCCGTGGTCGCGCAGATGGCGGACCGGGTGAAGGTTCTGCTTCGCGGTGACGAGGTCGAGGAAGCTGACACCCGCACCATGCTGGATTCACCGCGCGAGGACTATACCAAGTCGCTCTGGGCGGTGCGGAGCTTTCAGCGCCCGCCAAAGCCTGCCGTGAAAAAACAGGCCACGCCGGTGATCAGCCTCCGCAACGTCACCGCCGCCTATGGCGATGGAGAGCCGGTTGTCCGCAATGTCAGTTTCGACATTCATGAGGGGCGCACCGTCGCAGTTGTTGGCGAATCAGGATCTGGCAAATCGACGACGGCGCGTTGCATCACCGGCCTGTTGCCGCCAAAGACCGGGCAGATTGCCTTCGAGGACACCATTCTTCCCGCCAATTACCGCAAGCGTAGTATCGAGCACCTTCGCCAGGCGCAAATGATCTATCAGATGGCGGATACAGCGCTGAACCCGCGCAAGCGGATTGGCGAGATTATCGGTCGGCCGGTGGAATTCTATCTCGGGCTGAAAGGCGCCGAAAGACGCCGCCGGGTCGAACAGCTTCTTGAGTTGATCGAGATGGACCCGGACGAATATATCAACCGCCTGCCCTCGGAGCTGTCTGGTGGCCAGAAACAGCGTATCGGCATCGCCCGCGCGCTGGCGGCGGAGCCGAAATTCATCATCTGTGACGAAGTAACGTCAGCCCTCGACCAGCTTGTCGCCGAGGGAATTCTCAAGCTTCTGACCCGCCTTCAGGACGAGATGAAACTGTCCTACATGCTGATCACGCATGATCTGTCAACGGTGCGCGCCATCGCCGACGAGGTGGTAGTGATGAAAGACGGGCTGATTGTCGAGGCCGGTCCGAAGGATGAGATGTTCACCCCGCCGCATCATGCCTATACCGATCTGTTGCTGAGCTCGGTTCCGGAAATGGACCCGGACTGGCTGGACCAGTTGCTGAAGGGCCGTGGCGCGGATAATCTCGGTGATGCCGCGACGAGCAAAATGTAGTGTCACTGATGGTTGCGGCTGTGACTACCGGCCGCATCGCGACTTGCCGACATTCGCAATAGGCTGTCAGCATTATATAAATACGTTCTGGATGAGGATGAAACCGTGGAAGAAAGCTTTTCGACCCGCAAGCTCCTGAGTGGGGCAGAGTTGAAGGAGTTCAACGCAAAATCCGATCTGGCGGGTGGCATACAGATGGCAAGCCATCTCGGGGCCATTGCCGTGCTTGGATATCTGCATTTCCTGGTCATGGGGACATGGTGGGTGCTGGCAACGGGTTTTGCCCTCGGCGTGAGCATCAATTTCCTCTATGCGGCACAGCATGAACTATCGCACTGGACCGTGTTTCGGACCCGCCGCCTGAACGAAATCTTCGGGCGCCTTGTCGGCTTTGCGATGATCTTTCCGCGTGACTATGACCTTGTCATGCACCAGGCGCATCATCGCTGGACTTCGAACTGGGAACGCGACGGCGAACTGACCCGCGCGCCCTACACGCTGAAAAGCTACCTGATTTACTTCATCGGCGTCACCTACTGGATGAACCGCGTCACCGGCGTTGTCAGGCGCGCGCGCGGCATCATCATCGAACCCTATATAGGCGCAGCGGTTGAGGCCAAGGTCATCCGTGAATCCCGCCTTCATATCGCCGGCTATACGGCGATTGCGGCGCTGTCACTGGCATTCGAGAGCTGGGCCGCGATCACCTTGTGGCTGCTGCCAATGGTGCTGACAAAATGGGTCCACCAGATGCAGAACACGATTGAGCATCTTGGCCTGTCACACGAAACCGACATTCTGAGCAACACCCGCTCGACCCGCACCAACGCTGTGATGCGCTGGCTGTGCTGGCAGATGCCCTACCACACCGCACATCACAGCTATCCATCGGTGCCGTTCTGGCAGCTTCGCAAGCTCAACGACAAGATCGAGTCGGCGGCCGGGCCGGTGCATCGCATGGGCTGGATCGAATTCCAGATCGAGGTGGTTCAGCGCCTGATGGAGAAGGATGAGAGCCGCTGGCCGATGGATGAAGCCTGGATCGTGCCGGTTGCGAATGGCCGCACGGCCCGTCTTGAAGCCTGACACGGCCATGACATCGCGGCAGCTGAAGACCTATACCTCGCTCTGGGCGATGATGCCGCATGACGACAGCGGCACCATCCTTCCCTATGACCGGATCTGCAACATGGTTGCCGGGGCAGGCTATGACGGTATGGCGATCGATCTTGGCGCCGGCGATGTGGCTCAGGCCCGCGAAGTGCGCCCTCATATGGAACGCGCCGGCCTGACGCCGCTGATTGTCGCCTTTCCAAAAAGCATCGAATCACTTCGTGAGACGTTGATCATGGCGAAGGATTTCGGCGCCCCCTTTGTCGATGTCATCGGCCAGGTGATGCCACTGAGTGTCGACGGCATGATTCCAGTGATCAGGCGATGGATCGATATGGCGGATGAGGTCGGCATGCCGATCCAGTTCGAGACACACCGCAACTGTATCACCAATGATCTCTACGCCACCCTGTGCCTGATTGATGCGGTTCCCGAGATGCGACTTTGCGCCGACCTGTCGCATTTCGTCGTCGACCGTGAATTCAAACTGCCGCTCGACCCGCGCGACGCCGGGCTGATCCACCGGATCATCGAACGCGCGGACAGTTTCCAGGGGCGTGTCGCCAGCCGCCAGCAGATCCAGCTTCAGCTCGATTTCCCACAGCATGCGAAATGGGTCGATCTGTTCAGAGGATGGTGGCGTGACGGGCTGGAAAGCTGGCGCGCGCGGAATACGGATGGCGAATGCATTTTCCTGTGCGAACTTGGTCCACCCGAATATGCGATGACCGATGCCAATGGCGTGGAGATGTCAAACCGGTGGGAAGAGGCGCTGACAATCCGGCGCTGGATCATCGAGATGTGGACCGAAATGGAAGCCGCAGACGGCGTTTCCTGACGCCCTTAACATGCCCCCAGCAAAGGCAACCCGAATTGTCTGGCAATCTTGTCGCTGGTGTCGCTGGCAATCACAGCCACCGGCGGCGCATCCAGAATGGCGCGCACCTGTTCATGCGCCCGATCCCAAACGGTCAACGCGCCTTCATCCTGCCATTCCTCGATGCTGCGCCGGTCACCGATCTGCGGATACAGAAAGTCGCTGTTCATCCGTGCCAGCGTGTCGGCCTCGCCAAGGAAATGTCCGGCCCCGGTGATGGCCGCCTGCATCGCCGTCAAATTCAGCGTTTCAGCTGACACATCTATTGCGGTATGCGCGCTCAGAATGCTGCCAAGCATGTCGTTGTCAATGACATATGCCTCGAGCGAGGCCCCCATCAGGCTGGCCTGCGCACCAGCTGCCTGTGTGATGATATCAGCCCCTGCCTGCAACGCCAGCGTGACAGTTAGGCATTTTTCATAGCCGGATTGCGCATCGGGGACCTTGCTGTCTGTTGCGCCGGCTATGGTGGAATTCGGCAAGCCATAGAACCGGGCCATCGACATGGCAGCCGCTGTCAGCTTGGCCTGTTCACCACCGCCGCCCGACATCGCGCCTGTTCGCAGATCGGTAATCATCGGGCGTGGGCCGAAAATCGCCGTGCCGCCTGGCGCTGCCAGATGGACAAGCACCATGCCGGCAAG